>CANTGP010000118.1 GCA_947653315.1 uncultured Lachnospiraceae bacterium | reverse complement strand
ATGAAATCACATTACAAAAACTATTTTTTATGTGCATTTAAAACCGGAAAATTCTTGTTGATTTTTGTAATGTATTACATTACAATTATATAAATATCTTAGAGAAATAAGGAGAAAAAAACCATGGGATTTTTGTGCAACAACCAACAACGCATCGCATTATCGCATCTTGCCGCCACGGTTTTGGAAAGTGACTGCCTTCTGTTCGGCTGCATGGACAAGTCCCAAAGCAAACCGTCCATGCACGCCATGATTAACCGGATTTTCCAAAACAGCTTTGACCGTTCGGATGCAAGTATCGAAATGCGTATCCTTAGACAAAAAGAAACTTATTTGGATTTGTACGGGAAAAATCTTTCCGGGGAAGTAAAGAATTTTACGGACCGCCTGTTAAAAAAGGAGAGACGGCTTCTTACAGACAAAATAGAACGGCTGCTTTCCGCAGCCGCTTTTGTAAACAGACCCGTCAGTCTGAATAATGAGACCATGAAAATTCTGGCAGCATCCCATGAGGACGCCTTTTACCGGACACATCCCGCCAGATACATCCGTGCCGTGCTGGAGGAATATGCTTCCTTGGATTCCCTTACACGCAAAGAAATATATTTCCGGCAAACCATCGAACAACTGGAACGCCATGCACGGGAATGTGCCGTCATCGAAATCAAATATGTAGACAATCCAAACCGCTACCGTCTCATCCCCGCATTCATCCGGCCGGATATCTACCGGACCCATTTATACCTTGCCGGTTTCTCCTGCCAGGAGGGAGCCTGCCGGAATCCCGTTTCCTGCAGAATTGATGGCATCGAAACCATACAGTATATCCGTCCGGGAAGTCCTTCCCCTTCTTTTCGTGCCTTGGAAAAAGCGGTAAAAGAACAGGGAATCCAATACCTCTCCGGCCAAAAAAGCCATATACGGATCCGCTTAAGCCGGGAAGGAATCTCCAAATACCGCAGGCTCACTTTCCAAAGACCGCCCTTCACTTCCATAGAAGGCGCCGGAAAAGACATTTACGTCTTTGACATACCGGAGTACCAGGCGCAGGTTTACTTTTTCAAATTCGGCAGGGACGCCGTCATCCTGGAACCGGAAACCCTGAAACAGGACTTTATCAACAGGTACCGGGAAGCCCTGGCAGCATACGGCGCCCCCCATGCCATGCCGGACCGGTAAACAGGGAACCGTCCGCCTTCCCTGTTTATACCGGAAGCCTTACAATTTCGCCGCAGTACAGGTTAAAAGCGGATAGCTCCTGTTCCTTAATAAATTCCTCCTGGGAATGCGCCATGGGATTCCTGAGCTTTTTCACCAACGCCAGTTTGGAGCGCCACGCATCCTCCTTGAAATAGGGCAGGAACCTGCCGCTCCAAACCCTGTTATTTAACATAACCCCGATTACATGGGTCAGAGTCAGTACATCCAGTACGCTGGGATCGCTCTTATGGACGGATAAGGTTCTCGCATATCTTAGTATCTCATCCCAGTTCAACTGCAGCTCCGGGTACTTCCTGTCGATTTCCTGTTTTTTCCGTTCCGCGTCCGGCGCGCATAACGCCGCATAGGAAACACATTCCAATTCCGGATATTCCTTCCCGAAAATCTGCTTAATCTTCTTCTCCGAAGCCGTGAGAAGTTCCCATGCGGGCAGTTCCAACGGCTTCAGGCTTAAATAAGTCATAAAATCTTTTGTGTAGGCATAATAGGAAAATTCCCCCTGCTTTTCCTCCCTGACCAAATACCCCATGGAAAGCATGGTATCCCGTTTGCGCGCATTTTTTAAGGACATCATGGAGCCGAAAGAAATATATAGCAGGGTTTCCATATGGTTATCCGCCTTCAGACGGTCAATCAGATCATCATAATACGTATTGATTTGGTTTAAGTTCTTCCGGTAAATTCCCTTGACCTCATCTTCATCCACTTCCCGCTCCCCCGCATCCGCCGCAACCATTTCCCTGGCAAACATGCAGCAAAGGTAAGGAATGTTCCCCGTATAATATTCCAGCATTTCCCTTCTGTCCTTTGACAGAATGATGCCGTACCGGGCAAGCGCGGCATAAAATTCCTCCATGTCCGCAGCCTGGAATCCCCGCAAAACCTGTTCGTCGAACACCCCATGGAAGGTGGAAAGATACTCTACGTTCTTTTCCAGCATATACAGGTTCCTCCTGGAAAGCAGGATACTGTTTAAATGCCCGTCCGAACAGATGGTGCGCAACAACTGGTAATAATGGGTTTGGTTTCCGAACACATTCGCCACCCCGTCAAATTCGTCGACGGCAAGAACCATCCGGCAATCCAGCTCCCTGATATGCGCAAGAATCCGCTTAATGCAGGAATTCATGGGCGTGTACCATTCGCCGTCCTGCCGCAGCCCGTCCAAACGCGCATACTGCCGCAGCAGGTACCCGTCCATCACGCCGTGTTCTTCCAATTCCCCCCGTATTCCTTCCCAAAAAGCGGACCAAAATGCAAAAGCCGTCCCGTATTCGCTGATATTCAGATATAATTTCAAATAATTGTCTGCCTGATTCTGTTCAAAGACCCTTTTTACCAAAGAACTTTTCCCGATACGGGTGGCACCCACAAGGCTTATGGATGCCGTTCCCGCAAACAGGGAATTGGACAATTCCGCCACCCATTTCTTTCTCCCGAAAAAAGATTCCCCATGGGCCTCCGGACCCACCACAAAGATATTTTTCTCCATACCGTTCACGCTCCCATCGTATCAATCAGCCACTTCTCCAAAAGCTCCACCTGAATCCGGTAATCCTCCCGCCCCTGTTTGACCAGCACATTCCTGTCCACAAGACGCCGCAGCAGGGCTTCCATTTCCTCCCGCCCCATGCCGCCGCAGGTAATCCTGCCGATATTGGCATGTCCCGTGGACTGTGACTGGCGGGCAACGGACAGCAGGATTTCCTTATTTACCTGGTCCAGTTCCCTGTGTCCCCGCTCCTGAAGCTGTGCCTCAAAATGGGCTTCTTCCAAACAACTGTTGACCCCGAGCACGCGGTTCCTCAAGAAATCGTCCACAATCCCCCTCGTCACCATCCGTGCCCCCTTGTCATTCAGATATTCCACCAAATTCGAGCAAAGGATAATCGTCAGGAAAGCGCTGCCCGACGTAAGGCGGTAAAGCATATCCACACAGCCGTCCTCACGGAAAATATGGGCGATATCATTGGCGCGTTCCAAAGGCTCCTGAATCAGTTTCTTTGCCGAAACTTCGTCCAAATAGGTGATTTTGCGCAGTTCCATACAGGCAAACTCATTTTGGTATTCCCGTATAAACTCCGGCATATCGTCCTGACCGGTAACAATGGCAAACACACAGTAATTCTGCAGGAAAGCCTTCCAAAATTTCATGAAGTCCTCCGACAGCTTTCCTTCCTTAATCTGCCCGTGCAAATAGGTAAATTCGTCAATAAATAAAATAATAATACAATTATTTTCCTGTAAAATAGCGTTCAGTTTCCGCATATAGCTGGCAAAATAATTCATTGCTAGGGACGGCTTTTCCAATATTTGGTCAATAGGGGCTTCCAGCCCTTTTTCTTCCACGGCCGCACATACTTTCCCGTTCTGGTAAATTGCCTCGCTGCCGATATCCAGCATGGTATACAGGAAGTTGGCCAAATAATCATTTGCCTCCTTTCCCCCCTTGATTTCGCCGATATTCGCCATATCCCATATGACTATCCGTTCCCCGTACTTCTCTTTCAGGCTATCCTGCAAATGATACAGCAGACTGCTCTTTCCAGTCCGGGTCTGCCCGTACAGGGAAACCGCCCGCCCGTAATTCATCCGTTCGCTGTTTGGCAGGCAGATCATTTCCGTAATCTGCTCAATCATGCCGGACCGCCCGTAAAACATGCTGGCATCCGTCATCTTATTGCCGATATGTTCCTTAAAGGGATTATATAAAGGCTCCGATCCTTCCTCCCTGATAACAAAGGTAAATGCCGCCGTTTTCTTCTCCGCCACCACGCTTTGGGAAGCATCGCTGCATTTATAGGTATAGCACAAATCAATGGAAAAGCTGCCTACCCTTTGCGCTTCCTCCCCTATCTGCAGGGCAAAAATGAACTCCCGCTCCTCGCCGCCGCGCAGGTTGAAGGACGTATCGCATCCCCTGAAATAAGTCACATCCGCCCCGGTCACATTCTCGATACGCAAAAGTTCCGCCGACTGGTAATTCACCGCGTTTTTTACCAAAAGCTGGATTTGTACCATCCTGTCCGGCGTGTAAAAAGGCTGGACACTTTCACGCCATGCCAGCTCCGGACGGAATTCCTGGTACAGCTTATTCTGTATCTCCACCAGCTTCCCGTTCAGCCTTTCCAAAAAAGGTAAGAACTCGTCATAACACAAGTCCGTGGGCTCCGCCTGAATGTCCTGGATGATTTCCTTAAATTCGGCCAGGGAAACCCGGAGGCAATCCTCCCTGCTCTCGAAATCCACATTCACGAAATAATCCTGGCTGCGCCGCAGCACATGGTAAATCCTGCCCATGCAGGTCATATCCAGGGCGTTTAACAGCCCTTTCCATCTTCCGGGCTCCAGTTCGTCAAGCTGCCACTGGGGAATCGTCTCCTCCAGGAACGTCCTCTGAAGCTGTTCCAATCCATTGCGGAGCATTTCGTAACGCTGCTCCATAAAGGAAATGGCATACAACAGTTTATCCTTAAATTTTTCAAAAGAAATTTGGGTATCACCCTCCGTGTTCAGCAGCACATTTAACTGGTTCCAGACAGACTGGCGCAATTCCTCATTTTTATGGTACAAATCTCCGATTAACACCTGCTGCCAATCGCCCTGTCCCTCCAGGACGCGCAGCATCTCCAAAATACCTGCCACAAATTCCCCTACCAGTACATCCGGCAGATAATTGGATACAAACACATCCGCATTTGCCCCGTCCCTTTCACGGCTGTTCGCCTGTTGGAAGATATACGATTCCAGTTCGTTCTTCCCCAAAAAATAGGATTTCAAATACCGGTTGTAGGAATTAATCCAGTCCTGCTCCACACCGTCCCGGTTGGGACTCAGTACTTTCAGGGAAAACAGGTAAGCCATACGGGTGGTATCCAACTGACGGCCGGACTGTGACACCATATAATCGCCCCAGGACGCCATGGCCCTGCCTGCCAGACGGTTCCGGTAGTTCGGTCTCCAAACCGCTTTTCCTTCCCGCTGTTCCACCTGTTCGATAATCCTGCAGGCGGCAAAGAGATTCTCGCTTCTTGCCTTTATGGTGGTTCCCCGTTTCCGGACCAAAGACTCCACATCCTCCCTGGCACGCCGCACATCGCCGGTATATTTTCCCTCCTTAATATCCTTTGACTTTAACACCACGCCGATATCGCTGCTTTGGACCAGCGAACGGACAAAACGGCTGAGTCTCGAATGCTTGTCATCGGAAAAATCATCCAACAGCGCATCCTCGTCATAGCCCACATAATCTTCATTATTCAGTCCATCCCTAATCAAAGTACCGTTTAATATGGCATTGGCGACCTCGTCCGCCGGGTTAATCCTGACCAAATCCGTCGCAATCCGGCCCGCTTCCTCCCTCCTTCCGGTATGGTAATAGCAGACGGCCTTTTTCCTCTCGATATTCCACATGGCCTTCTGCATCTTTGCACCCTCCGTCGTAAAACGGTTCTGCTGGTAAAGGCTGTCCCAACGCCGGCAGACATCCAACGCTTCCTCATATTTCCCCAAATCCATATAAACCCCGGACAAACGGAAAAGGTTATGGGATTTTTGGGAAGTGCTTTTGGCATGCTGGACGGCCTGCTCATACAGTTTGCATAAAACCGGATAATTCTTCCGCTTGTCGTTGACCTGGATTTTTAGGTTCAGCATTTTATCCGTAGAAACCTGCCCCTCATACTGCTCCAAAAGATCCACGGCCATTTGGAGCTTTTCCGGCTGCCGCAGGTAAAGCGTAATGACATCGCCGATTAACGCCTCTACGTTTCCGCCGTTTTCCAATGCATAAAGCATTTTCTGCTCCGCCTTTTCCAAATCGCCCTCCAGCGCCGCTTTCCGTCCCTGCTGCAAGGCAGCCTCCCAGTCCTTTTTCCCTGTTTGCCGCAGCGGCCCGGGTCTCTTTTTCTCCGCAGCCTGTACGGAAGATTCCGGGGCTTTTCCCGTATTGGACCAGGTAAGCGGCCCGGGATCGGATATCTTTGGCGGCTGCCAGTCCGGAAGGGATATAAACGGCAGATAGCCGTAATGGTCCTTGCGCTCCAAAAGTTCCTCTTTTTCCTTTTTCGTCTTTAAAAAGTCCTTCCACTTTGCCGCTTCCCCTCCGGGCACACGCTCCGCACAGTCCTCCCAATCCGGCTGCCCCGGATTTTTCCAGCAAAGGTCCACCACTTTTTTCCTTCCGCCCGGACCCTGTTTTAAGTTAAACAGAACATCCTGCTCCCTGGGGGAAATATTTTCCCTGTAATAAACTTTCAGATAAGGATCCGCCACCGATTCCAGGGAAAAAGAATACCGTTTTTCTCCCGCCTGTATAATACCGCTTTCCGAAATCCTGTTATATTCCGCAATAAATCCCGCATGCTGCCAAACGCTGCTGCGGTTTATCATCTGCATGGCATTTTTATACCCCTGTTCGGTAAGGCACACATCCGTCGCCGCAAAATCCCCGTTCGGCGACGGGCTGACGGATTTGCGAAAAGTCACCTCCAAATCCTCCCACGCCTCCTCCGCCAACAGATTCCGCAGCAGTACCCCCCGTTCGCCCCGGTTGTCCACCTGTTTGATATGGAAGTAATAATGGGGGGCGCCGCTTAAAAATCCGTACAGTTTTTTGGTGTCATAATAAATAATCTTCCCGGTAAGCACCGCCTTTTGTTCCCGGATATCCGGATTTTCCTTTATGGGATACCGGTAAGAACGGTAAGTTTCCCAGCTATCCATAACCGGGGTATTTTCACACCAGCTATCCGGAAAAGCCTTTAACAGAACCTTCGCCGATGCCGCCGCATCGTCATAAGGCGTAATGGGCACATCGGTCTGAAAACCGCCTTTTTTAAAAATCTGGTAAATGCAGGAAGCAATCTGTTCCAGCACAGGTCCGTTCCCGGCGTGCCGTCCCAGCAGATATACCAGCGGGCCGACATCCTTACGCTTCAAACAGGTCTCCACCACATACTGGTCCACGGCAGTCTCCGTTTCCCCTGCCATCAGGGAACACATATGGAAAATCTCCTGCCGCTCGATATCTTTGCCGCAAAAAGCCGCATACGCCGCCATCGCATATTTTCCTGCCCGCACCAAAGGTTCCTGCGCCTGGGCATAATCTTTCGCACTGATTGCCAAAAGTCCCAGCATCAGGTAAAAATTCCGGTAATCGCTCTCCGTCTTACATTGGCCCCACAAATCAAGGGTCTTCCTTCTGATATCATGGTATTTATAATCCACTGCCCTGTTTTTTATGGCATCCTGCAGGGAATTTAAAATGGCTGCCAAACCGCTGCCAATGGTTAGCCCTTCTTCTTCACGCATGGTCTTTCCCATGGATTTCAAATATTCTTCCGGCACGAAAGTATATGCACGAACCGGCGGCAGCTCCACAAATTCCCGGGCAATCACTGCCGTTTCCGGCGGCTTCTCCGTCTCCGGCAGGGATGCTGCAGCCTCCTGCGCCATATCCGTTTCTTCCCCGTTGCCGGTAAAATCATCCTGCACGTCAATGGCACGCACCAGTTCCACCGCCACCACACAGAGTTTTCCGTTATTTTTTTCGATGGTAATGCAATCCTCAATCTTTTTAACGCTTCCCTCCACCATCTGCAAATGCTGCCCGTTTCCGTATGTCACAATCACATAATCGCCGCACTTTAAGTTCTCCACGAACTCTTTTACCTGTTCCGTCATACAGGAATCCCCCTTCAACAAATATTTGGTACAAGCGTTTCCTCATATATACATAATATGACAAATTCTGCCGGGAGTCAAAGTTTTTCCTATCCTTATTTTCCTTATTTCCGCTTCCGGGACGTACCGGACAAACGGATGCGGACGCACGGACGGGAGTTTTTTGCGGGGCAGCGGCAGCGGGATTGTCTGTCCCGGTTTTCCGTGCACTTTTTTCGCGAGCAACGAGTCAAGTAGACGTGCTTGCACGTCTATTTGACGACTGCCGCGAAAGACAAATGCCCCAAATGGGGTATTTGTCTTCGGCTGGGAGTTTCTAAGCAGAATGGCATAAGTTTTCACGGGCTGCGGGCGTCCTCAAGCGGCATCCATGCCGCCTCGGACTGAAATGGGCATCC
>CANTGP010000117.1 GCA_947653315.1 uncultured Lachnospiraceae bacterium | reverse complement strand
CGGACGCGGCATTTCAGGCTGAACGGTTGCCTTTTGGGTGGAATTCGGCAGAAATGCGCTTGCATAAAAAAAGAAGGCGGGTTATGATAAATAAAAGAACGGATATGGAGGAATGTAATTCATGAAGAAAGTGATAGTAACCGGGTGCAACGGACAGTTAGGGGTCGCCATAAACAGGCTGTATGAGGGGAGTACGGATGTGGAGCTGGTGAATACGGATGTGGAGCAGCTCGATATTACGGATGTGGATGAGGTGCTTAAGACGGTCAGGGAAGTGAAACCTTATGCCATCATTAACTGTGCGGCGCACACTAATGTGAATGCCTGTGAAACGGATGTGGATAATGCGTACCGGATTAATGCCATAGGACCGCGCAATTTGGCGGTGGCGGCTGCGGAAACCGGGGCGAAGCTGGTCCAGGTGTCCACGGATTATGTTTTTTCCGGTAAGGCGGACAGGCCTTATTTGGAGTTTGACCAAACGGATCCCCAAGGGGTGTATGGCGCTTCCAAACTGGCGGGGGAGAATTTTGTCAGGGATTTGGGGAATCGTTATTTTATCATACGGACGGCATGGCTGTACGGGGAAGGGAAGAATTTTGTAAAAACCATGCTGCGGCTGTCGGAAACCATGGATACGGTCAGGGTGGTCAGGGATCAGATTGGTTCCCCTACCAGCGCTTCCGAATTGGCGAAGGCGATTGCTTATCTGCTTCCTACGGATAATTACGGGATTTTCCATGGTACTTGTGAAGGGTTCTGCAGTTGGGCGGATTTTACGGAGGAGATTTTCCGGCTGGCGGGGAAAAAGACGAAGGTGGAAGCCATAAGCACACAGGAATATGAGAAGGATAATCCGTCTTCCGCTCCCAGACCGGCTTATTCCGTACTGGAAAAATATATGTTTAAACTTACCACGGATTTCCGCTTTGCGGATTGGCATGATGCGATTGCAGAGTATATGAAGGGATCATTGACATAAGATGGAATTTATAGAGGATTTGTTGCACAACCGGATTTTCGTGGCGGCAATCTGCGGATGGTTTGTGGCACAGGTATTGAAAACGTTGATTCATATGTGGTTTAACCGTAAATTTGTGGCGGAACGGCTGGTGGGAAGCGGCGGTATGCCGAGCTCCCATTCCGCGACGGTATGTGCCCTGGCTGCCGCTGCGGGGATGGAATACGGCGGCGGCAGTTTCCAGTTTGCCATGGCGGCGGTTTTCGCCATTGTCGTGATGTATGATGCCATCGGCGTCAGGCGGGAAACGGGGATACAGGCGAAAGTATTAAATGAAATGATGGAATTGTTTGATAAAATGGGTAAGGAAATGAGCGTGGAGGAGAAGCTGAAGGAATTTGTGGGGCATACGCCGCTGCAGGTGCTAATGGGGGCGCTGCTGGGGATACTGATTGCCGTGGCAGTCTATTGGTAGGGTGTGCATAGTTACCATTTCCGGCGGTATTCCAAGGGGGTCATGCCTTCGGACTTTTTAAAGACTTTAATGAAATACCCGGCATTTTGGAATCCGCAGCTTTGGGCAATGGATTCCACGGAACCGTCACTGAACCGCAGCATGGATTTGGCATGGGAGATGCGTTTGGCGGTGAGGTCGTCCGACAGGGTGGAGCCGAATGTTTTGCGGTATTCCCTGGAAAGGTGGAATTTGCTGATGAAAAATAGGTTGGAGAGTTTTTCCAGCGTGATTTTTTCCCCGTAATGTTCCCCCAAATAGGAATGCACCTGTTCCAGTTTTTCGGGAATGGAATATTCCCCCGAATGCTCCGTGCGGCTTTCGGTAAAGCAGAGGGTGATGACGTCGGTAATGTATTTGTTGGATAACAGTTCGACCAGGGATGGGTTTTCCTGCTGGGTCCGGTAGAGCTGGGAAAGGGCGTCGGTAAAAAGGACAAGGTTACGGGGGCGGAACAGGAAAAAATTATTCTGTTGTTTGAAGGCTTCGTAATAGCTTGCCGCATTTTTGCCGTTAAAGTGGACCCACATCAGGCTCCAGGGGGCATCGGCGCTGCTTTCGTGGGAATAGGGTTTCGTGCAGTCCAGCCATACGCAGTCGCCTGCGGCTATGGAATACGTCCTGCCTTCGTAGGAAACGGTCCCGTTTCCGTCCAGTACGAGGAAGAACAGGTAGGAGCTTAAGTTCTGCCGTCTGCTGACATGGGGCTCCAGGCTTTGCAGCGTGCCGACTTCCTGTACGTAAAGATAGTGTTCTTTGGCATACTGGGACGGGGTTGAAATGATGCGGTTTGATTTCGATTTTGCCATGGGGCGGTTCCTCCGTGTGAATCAAAAAAGTACAGCAATATTTTACCATTTTGACGCAATATTATGGGTTGCTACTTGCATTATACAATAGTATACTCCCTAAAGGAAGCACAAAATAGGACTAAAATTGTTCATGGGTTACGTCCATGGCCGGTAGTGGGCCGGGAAGGGAAATGCAGATGCTTTCGGTATGTCTGATTTTTTTATATGTATTGTTGGGCACGTATTTGGTGGGATTTGCCGTATTGTCGGGTATCCGGCGTATCTATGGCAGTTTCATGGTGAAGGCGGACGGCTATGTGATGGCGGGGCTTGTAACGGTGACGGTGTATGCGCAGTTTTTCAGCCTGTTCCATAAGGTGGGGCTGGCGGCAAACCTTTTGCTTGTTATGGTATGTGTAATCATTGCAGTAGTTTCACGTAGACGGTTAAAAGAGGAAATCCTCAGGCAGTACGGCGCTTTGGGCAGGGGCAGGAGGATTTTTTATTTGCTGTTGTTTCTGCTAATGGCGTATGGAACATCGCGGGGAATCATCCATTACGATACCGGACTGTACCATGCGCAGAGCATCCGGTGGATTGAGGAATACGGCGTGGTAAAAGGACTTGGGAACCTGCATTGCAGGCTGGCTTACAACAGTTCTTCCTTTGCGCTGTCGGCGCTGTATGGCTTTGGTTTCCTGGGGGGCCGGTCGTTCCACTGCATGGCGGGATTTTTTGCTTTGGTTTTGGCGAAGGTATGCAGTGAAATCAGCGGCGCATGGGGCAGGAGGAAGTTGCTTTTGCCGGATTTTGCCAGAATTATGGGGATTTATTACCTGCTGATGATTTTCGATGAAATGGTTTCCCCGGCTTCGGATTATTTTATGGTTTTAACGGTATTCTATATGGTAATCCGGTATTTGGATTTGGCGGTGAACCGGGAAGAATCGTGGATTCCTTACGGGCTGTTAGCGCTGCTTTGCGTATTTACCGTGAGCGTGAAGCTGTCGGCGGCGCTTATCGTGCTGTTTGCCGCAAAACCGGCGGCGATGCTGTTGGGTAATTGGGTGAAAAAGAAAAACGGGAAGGGAATTGCGGGTTTTCTTGGGATGGGGGTTTTGATTATCCTTCCTTTTCTCCTACGGAATGTGTGGATTTCGGGATGGCTGGTGTACCCGTTTACGGCATTGGACGTTTTTCCCGTGGACTGGAAAATCCCGGAAGGGATTGCGGCTTATGATGCGAAGGAGATACAGGTATGGGGACGCGGAATTTATGACGTGGCGGCGTATGGGAGGCCGTTTGGGGAATGGTTTCCGGCGTGGTTCGGCAGCCAAAGCGGGGTGGACCGGTTGTTTATTCTTGCCGGGACCGTTGCGCTTCCCGTGGCGGCGGCAGGTTTTGCCGTGGCGGTGCGGAAAAAGAACGCCGTGCAGCGGGACGTGATGTTTGCGGCGGCGGCGGTGGACGTTTCTTTTTTGTTTTGGCTGTTTTCCGCCCCGTTAATCCGGTACGGATGCGTATATGTGTGGCTGGCTGCGCCGCTGACGTTCGGTGGACTGGCATTTTGGCTGGCCGGCAGCGGGATGGCGGGACGGGTATTTTGGCGCTTTGTGTATGCGGCGGTGTTTTTGGCGGGCGGTTACAAGGCGGTTATGTTCGGAAAAGAAGTGGCGGCAGGGTATTCGCCGGAATATTTTGTTTGGCAGAAGGATTATGAGAATTTCAGGGTGCAGGCATATGACGTGGGAGGGATTACGTTTTACTGTCCCTTGGAAGGCGACCGGGTTGGCTATGAAGCGTTTCCGTCTTCTCCCGCAAGGGCGGACATGGAACTTCGGGGGGACGGACTGGAAGACGGATTCCGGTACCGGCAGTAGGAAGAAAAATGCATAAAGGAAAGGTGTGGATGAGGAGATGAATAAAACGGATAAAATTTATGTGGCAGGACACCGGGGACTGGTGGGGAGCGCAATTGTGAGGAACCTGCAGGAGAAAGGCTATACGAATATTATCGGGCGCACCCATAAAGAACTGGATTTGACCAACCAGGCGGCGGTGAACCGGTTTTTTGAGGAAGAAAGGCCGGATGTGGTGGTTTTGGCTGCGGCAAAGGTAGGGGGTATCCATGCCAACAATACGAAACCTGCAGAATTTGCTTATGAAAACATGCAGGTACAGTGCAACGTGATTAAGTGCAGTCATGACTATAAGGTAAAGAAGCTGTTGTTTTTGGGAAGTACCTGTATCTATCCGCGTATGGCTCCCCAGCCCATACCGGAGGATGCGCTTTTAACGGGACCTTTGGAGGAAACCAATGAGGCTTACGCTATCGCGAAGATATCGGGGATGGAGATGTGTAAGTTCTTCAAACGCCAGTACGGGGATGATTTTATCAGTTGTATGCCTACGAACCTGTACGGACCCCATGATAATTATGATTTGAAGGATTCCCATGTGCTGCCCGCCATGATCCGGAAATTCCATGAGGCGAAGGAGAGCGGTGCGCCTTCCGTGGAACTGTGGGGGACGGGAAGTCCGCTGCGGGAATTTTTATATGTGGACGATATGGCGGATGCCTGTGTGTTCCTGCTGGAAAATTACAGCGGGGAACAGCATGTGAATATCGGTACGGGCAAAGAAGTGACGATTAAGGAGTTGGCGGAAACGGTCCGCCGTATGGTGGGATATGAGGGGGATATCGTATGGAATAAGGATATGCCCGACGGCACGCCCAGGAAACTGACAAACGTGGAAAAACTCCATGCGCTGGGCTGGCACCATAAAGTGGAGCTGGAAGAAGGCGTAAAGCTGGCATACGACTGGTTTAGGGAGAACATCGGGCAGGCGAGGATGAACGGCAGGTAAGCGGGGATAAAATAAGGCAAGGGAAAGGAGCTTTGCAGCAGGGATGGACAGATACAGTGTAATCATGGCAGGAGGCGGGGGTACGAGATTCTGGCCTTTGAGCAGGAAGAAGACGCCGAAGCAGTTTTTGAACCTGACCGGCAGGGATACCATGGTAAACGAAACCATAGACCGGATTGCGGCTAACGTGCCGAAAGAAAATATTTATATTGTCACCAATGTGACACAGGCGCCGTTGATGGAGGAAGTAACGAGGGGACGTGTGGCGCCGGACCGGATTTTGGCGGAGCCTGCGGCGAGGAATACGGCGGCATGTATCGGTTATGCGGCGGTGGCAATCAGGAAGAAGTACGGCGACGGTATTATGTGCGTGCTGGCATCCGACCATTATATCAAGAATGCACAGGTGTATGCCGAAGTGATGGATTTTGCCATGAAGCTGGCGGAGGAAAAGGACCGGCTGATTACCATCGGCATCCGTCCCACGGGACCGGCTACCGGGTACGGCTATATTAAATACAACAAAAGGGTGCGGGAAGTGGGACATACCATCGGCAAAGTAAGCCAAAAGCGGATTACGGCTTATCCGGTGGCGGATTTTGTGGAAAAGCCCGGACTGTCCACGGCGAAATCTTATGTGGAGCAGGGCTGTTATTTGTGGAACAGCGGTATGTTTGTATGGAAAACATCGGTGATTTTAAAATATTTTGAGGAACTGCTTCCCGATGTGTATGAGTGCCTGTCGGAAATCGAGGAAGCCATCGGGACGGACAGGGAAAAGGAAACGATAGAAAGGGTATATCCTTCCATTCCGAAGATTTCCGTGGATTACGGGATTATGGAACGTGCGGACGACGTCATTATGCTGGAAGGTGATTTTGGCTGGAACGACGTGGGAAGCTGGGACGTGCTGGATGTTTTGTATGAGACGGACGCAAACAACAATGTGGTCTACGGGGACCAGATTCATATCGGTTCCAGAAATTGTATCGCCTATGCGAAGGACAAGCTGATTGCCACCATCGGATTGGACAACGTGATTATCGTGGAGACGGAAGATGCGGTGCTGGTCTGCGATAAGGATAAGGCGCAGGATGTGAAGAAGGTCGTGGAAATGCTGGAGGAGCAGGGACGGACGCAGTATTTGTAGGCGCAGGAAAGAAAAACCGGATTAGGGCGTTTCTTCTTTCCGGAACTGCATCGGGGATAAGCCGGTGGAGCGCTTGAAGCAGTCGCTGAAATAGGAACTGCTGGAAAATCCGGCTTCTATGGCGATTTCGGTCATGTTCATATTGGAACCGCGCAGCAGTCTTTGGGCATAAGCGATTTTTTCGTTCAGCAGGAACGTGGAAAACGGGGTAGCAAGATGGCTGATGAATATTTTGGAAAGGTAGGAGGCGGAAACATTTACCTGGCGTGCGGTTTCGTTCAGGGAGGGATTTTCCCGCAGGTGGGCTTTTACGTATTTGATGGCGTTGGCAAGGCAGTCGTTCTTCTTTTCCAGTTCCAGCATATTGACACCGCCAACAATCCTTTCGTTTAAGCAGAGGATTATCAGTTGGTTTAACAGTCCTTTCAAAATCAGTTCGGAATATTTGTCATAGGAATTCCATTCCCTCTCCATTTCCTTTAAAATGGAGAGGATTTTATTTTGGGTCTGTTTCGTAAAGCGGACCACATGTTCTTCACACAGTTCGTTGTATTTTTCCTCGCCGATGGTTTGAAAAAGTTCGGAAACCATGTCGTCCGTAAATTTTAAGAGTATCCGCTCATAAGGGGCATTGGATATGTAAGTGGTGCGCCGGTACATGTTTTTGGGAATGAATACCATCTCGCCCGCCTGTACGATGGCGGTGGAATTAGGGGAATAAATCAGGCGTTCCCCGCTTAACATGTAAGTAATGCCGTAAAAATCCGTGTAAGCCTCCGCAACCGTCATTTCGTAATGGGGCGGACGGGAAGTACGGTCAAAATTAAAATGGTATCCCGGTTTTAATGGAAGCGGCATGGGGTTTCCTCCTTGTTCTTTTTCCGGAACCGCAGCGGCGGCAGTCCTGTCATGCGCTTAAAACAATCGCTGAAATAGGCGCTGCTGGAAAATCCGGCTTCCTTTGCGATTTCCTTCATGCTCATGTTGGATTCCATAAGCAGTTTTTGGGCATATTGTATTTTTTCATTGAGGACAAAGCTGGAAAACGGGGTGTGCAGATAATCCATAAATATTTTTGAAAGATAGGAAACGGATATGTTGACATATCCGGCGGTTTCTTCCAGCGAAGGGTTATCACGCAGATTCGCTTTTACATAGTGGATGGCACTGTTTAAGTAATACTGTTTTGTTTCCTGTATGGAAAGGGTCTGTTCATTGACGGTTCCTTCCTGTAAACCCAGGAGGAT
Organism: uncultured Lachnospiraceae bacterium; assembly: GCA_947653315.1. GTDB lineage: Bacteria > Bacillota > Clostridia > Lachnospirales > Lachnospiraceae > Kineothrix. The sequence continues at coordinate 792 of CANTGP010000117.1, read as the reverse complement.
CAGCTTATGCAAAAGTCCTTTTAAAATCAGTTCGGAATACGTGTTATAGGAATTCCATTCGTCTTCTATTTCCTGAATGATTGGCAGGATTTTTTTCTGTGCGTGTTTTTCCAGGTGGATAGAAGGATATTTGGAATGAAAAGCGCTAAAATCCTTAAAACCCAGTGTTTCCATCAAATCGTCAACCATACAATCCGTAAATTTTATGAGGATATTTTCCCGTGGGGTGTCCGAAACATAACCGGAGCGTTCGTAGACATTTTTTGCCGTAAAAGTGATGTCGCCCGACCGGATGATGAACGTGGAATTATAACGGTATACAAGCTGTTCGCCGCTGATGGTATAGGAAAGGGCATAAAAATCCGTGTAGGCTTCCGCTGCCGTCATCTCAAAGTGCGGCGGACGGTATATATGGGCATAATTAAAGTTGTATCCTGGCTTTAAGGGAAGCGGCATATCGTTTTCCTCCTTTTCGGGTTCCATCATAGCATCCGCTAAAAATCAGCGCAATAACCATATGGTGGAGCGTTGTTTTGGCAATGCAACCGGCAGTTTCTTTTTCGGGTAGTTTTTTGTCTTTTCAATAGTCTTTTTTCAGTAATTTCTTCGTTTTGATTTAGGTAAAAATATACCACAAGATAAAAACGGGGTAAATGTTTGAAATCTAAAAAACGGGAAGAATTGGAGTTCTAAAAAGAAGAAATCCGTTTTTAATCGTGTTATGCTTTTATAAGTTATCATTCCATAAAAATACCTAAAAAAACAGGAGAGATTATGGGAAAAAAGTAAAAA
>CANTGP010000116.1 GCA_947653315.1 uncultured Lachnospiraceae bacterium | reverse complement strand
ATGGAAACAACGGATTGGTAAGCGGGGAATTAAAAGCATTCTTGGATTATGTGGCAGGCAGACCGTCGGAAACTACTTTTGTGAAAAAACTTAAGTGTGCCGTGGAGAAGGCGAAGAAGAACCGGGAATGGAGGCATGAGTATATGACATTGTTAATGCGTGACAGGGAAAATCAGAAAATAGGAAAAGAGATAGGAAAAGAGATAGGAAAAGAGATAGGAAAGATTTTTGGAGCGATTTCCGTTTATAAAGATTTATGTCTTTCGGAGGGAGAAATCATAACAAGGCTGCAGGCGAAATTCGGCTTAACGGAAGAACAGGCGAGGGCATATTTTGATGAAGCAGAATAACTTGTATTTATGGTTCTTAGGCAGGGCATTTTATTGTTCTGCCTGATTTTGCACACGGGCATCCCAAGGATTGGAGGCAGGATATGTTTTTCAAAAAGGGTAAAAAAAGCATGGCACAGGCATATGATAAAACAGGTAAAATACCCGTGCTGCGTGCCAGCATATGCACGGGGGAGAAAGTGGCGGGATTTAAGGATGCGGCGACCGGAAAGTTTGAGGAATTGATGTTAATCCGCAGTGAAGATGATATCAGGCAGTTTCTTCATGCTTACGGCGTCCGGGAAGGGGAATTGAAAAAGGAATGGTAGAAACACGTATTTTAATGGCGCTGCAGGAATTACATACGCCGGTTTTGGATTTTGTTTTTACACATATTACCATGTTGGGGGATGGCGGGATTTTTTGGATTTCGACGGGGGTGCTTTTGGCATGTTCCAAAAAATACCGCAGGCAGGGGTTGCTTTTGCTGCTTTGTCTGCTTGCCGGTTTTCTCATTGGGAATGTATGCCTGAAAAATCTGGTGCAGCGGTCCCGTCCCTGCTGGGTATACCCGGAGGTGCCGCTTTTGGTAAGGGAACCCAGGGACTTTTCCTTTCCGTCGGCACATTCCATGGTGGGTTTTGCGGGTGCGTCGGCACTATGGCTGACGGACAGGAGGTTCGGTGCGGCGGCCATAGTGCTGGCGGCTTTCATCGCTTTCTCACGGCTGTATCTGTTCGTGCACTGGCCCACGGATGTGCTGGCAGGAACGGTCCTGGGAATTGCGGTGGCATATGCCGTGTTTGGGATTGCGTGGTTTGTCGGCAGGATGCGGAAAAGGAAAACGGGAGGGGCATAGGGAATGCCCCGGAAGGAGATGCTTATCATGAGGATGTATGACCTGATTTTAAAAAAGAGGAACGGCGGGAAGCTGTCGGAGGAAGAAATCAGTTATATGGTGGAAGGGTTTACCGCAGGGGAAATCCCGGATTACCAGATGGCGGCGATGATGATGGCGGTCTATTTCACAGGGATGGACGGGGAGGAAACCCTGCACCTGACCATGGCGATGGCGCACAGCGGGGACATGCTGGACCTGTCCGGGATACGGGGGGTGAAAGTGGATAAACACAGCACAGGCGGCGTGGGGGATAAAACATCCCTGGCGCTTGCCCCCATGGTAGCGGCATGCGGCATTAAGGTGGCGAAAATGAGCGGCAGGGGGCTGGGACATACGGGGGGAACCATCGATAAACTGGAGAGTTTTCCCGGATTTAACACGGGGATTTCCGAAAAAACGTTCATGGAAAATGTTAACCGTATCGGAATCGCCATTATGGGGCAGACGGCGGATCTTGCCCCTGCGGATAAGAAACTGTATGCGCTGCGGGATGTGACGGCGACGGTGGATAACATGTCCCTGATTGCAAGCTCCATTATGAGCAAGAAACTGGCTTCCGGGGCGGATGCCATCGTACTGGACGTGAAAACCGGAAGCGGCGCTTTTATGAAAGACGAAAAGGATGCCCGCGCCCTGGCGGAGGAAATGGTGAAACTGGGAAAAAACGCGGGCAGGAAGACGGCGGCGGTGATTTCCGACATGGATGAACCTTTGGGATATGCGGTAGGCAATGCCCTTGAAGTAAAAGAAGCCATCGATACGTTAAGGGGAAAGGGACCGGAGGATTTTGTAAAGTTGTGCCTGACTCTCGGTTCCCATATGGTAGTGGCGGGCGGCATGGCAAAAAGCGCGGCGGAAGCGGAGGAAAAGCTGCGGCAGGTGATTGCGGACGGAAGCGCACTGCGTAAGCTGGCGGATTTCGTGGAAGCCCAGGGCGGCGACCGGGAGGCGGTATACCGAACGGAGCTTCTGCCGCAGGCAGCATACCGGGAAGAAATCCCTTCCCCGCAGGCGGGTTATGTGGAGCGGATTGTCTGCGATGAGGTCGGCGTCTGTTCCCTGATGCTGGGAGGCGGCAGGGAAACGAAGGAGAGTCCCATCGATTTGTCCGTGGGGTTGGTCCTGAGGAAAAAAGTGGGGGATTATGTGGAAAAGGGCGAAACGCTGGCCGTGATGCACGGCAATGACAGAGAGAAGATGAAAGCGGCGGCAAAGCGTTTTACGGACAGTTATAAGTTCTCCCAAAAACCGGTGGCAAAACGGCCTTTGATTAAGGCTGTCATAGAATAGGTGCGCGGCGCATATATTGTTCCATGATGAGAGCAAGAAAAAAGACCGGCAGACAGACCGGCAGGCAAAGACTGGAACGACAAAAAGAAATCATTGTGGAATCATTGAAACTTCCCAAGGACTCCATGCTGGGGGCATCCATCGTGACGGTGACGGGGAACGCGGATGCCTTCGTGGAAAATTACAGGGGAATTTTGGAATATTCGCCGGAATGTATCGTGCTGCAGGGAAAGACCTGCCAGATCAGTATAAGCGGTAAGCGGATGACCATTGATTATTATACCAATGAAGACATGAAAATCAGCGGGTGCATCGAATGCATCCGCTACCACTGAACGTGGGAAATCCGGAAAAAAGAAACGGAAGGAAGCGGAAAAACAAAAAAACGGGGGAATCGCCATGCTTCAGTTTATACAATACCTGAAAGGTTACGTCGTCATCCGCGTATGGGGGTATTCGCCGGAGCGGTTCATGAACCTTTGCAGCAATCACGATATTTTTTTATGGGATATCCGCAACTGCGGGGAATATTATACCATGTGCATTACGGTGGAGGGGTTTTACCGGTTAAAGGGAATCGTAAGGAAAACGGGGACAAAGGTAGCCATACAGAAGCGCTGTGGACTGCCTTTTTTCGTGCCGCGGGTCAGGCGCAGGAAGATTTTCCTGTTCGGGCTTTTGGGGAGCCTTGCGTTTTGGGTATGGATGTCCACGTTTATCTGGTCGGTGGAAGTCCATGGAAATTATTCGGTTTCCGAGGATATTTTCATGGATTTCCTGGAGCAGAACGGGATTTATGTGGGAATGAAGCGGGAGGATGTCAATATCGAGGAATTGGAGAAGAAAATCCGGCAGGATTTTGGCATCGTGACATGGACTTCGGCAAAAATTGACGGAACGAGGCTGGAAATACAGATTAAGGAGAACGAGGTGTCCACGGGGAAAGACGGCGTGGAAGGGGAAGCCGGTTTCGGTAATACGTATGGCTCCGATTTGGTTGCGGAAGAAGACGGACAGATTGTCAGCATGGTCACGAGGGCGGGCGTGCCGCAGGTGGCGGTAGGTGCGGAGGTGAAAAAAGGGGATGTGCTGGTTTCGGGAAGCGTGCCGGTGTATAATGAGGATGCCACCGTGAAAAAATACCAGTATTATGACGCGGATGCGGATGTGTTCATCAGCCGCACCCTGCACCGGACGGAAGAACTCCCCTTTACTTATGAAAAGAAAGAATATACCGGGGAGGAAAAAAAGGAATGGCTGGTGGGGGTGATGGAAAAGGAATTCGCCCTGCGGCTCGGAAAGGTGCAGTATGGGAATTATGACAGGGTGACGGATAAAAAGCAGGTGAAGCTGCTGGATAATTTTTACCTGCCCGTTTATTACGGCAGCAGCGTGAACCGGGAATATGTGCTGACGGACAATATATACACAAAAGAAGAAGTAAAAACCATATTTTCTGAAAAATTAATAAAATTTGTAGCCGGTTTGGAAGAAAAAGGGGTACAAATAATGAAAAAAAATGTTACAATAACAAGGAATAACAAAAATAAAAAGTGGCTGATGGATATGGAGCTGCAGATAGTGGAACAGACGGGAAAGAACATCCCGATTGTAAAAGATTCGGCGCCGGAAGAAGACGGGGCAAAACCGGATGCACAGGCGGCAGGGGAGTAAAGGAATGGAGTGTTTATGGAGTTGACGGAGCAGCAGATTCATGTTCCGACGGAACATATGCAGAACGTATTCGGACAATACGATTCTTTTTTAAAGAAAATCGAGCGGAGTTTCGGCGTGGCGGTGGTTGACCGGAACGGGGAAATCAAGATTACGGGGAGCCGGACTGCGGTGAAGCGGGCGGAGCATACCGTAAAACAACTGGTAGGCTTATCAGAGAGAGGAAATGTAATCCAGGAACAGAACGTGGATTACGCGATAGCGGTGGAAATGGAAGCGGGAATGAACGATAAGGAAGATATACTTATGGAAATAGACAGTGATTGCATCTGCCATACCGTGAGCGGGAAGCCGGTAAAACCAAAGACTTTGGGGCAGAAGCAGTATGTGGATGCCATCCGGGACAAAATGATCGTGTTCGGTCTGGGTCCCGCAGGGACGGGGAAAACGTATTTGGCGATGGCCATGGCGGTAACGGCATTTAAGCGGGAGGAAGTGGAACGCATCATATTGACGCGCCCCGCCATCGAAGCGGGGGAAAAGCTGGGTTTCCTGCCGGGGGATTTGCAAAGTAAGGTGGATCCGTATTTGCGTCCTTTATACGATGCGCTGTACCAGCTTATGGGGGCGGAGGGATTTGCCAAAAACATGGAGCGGGGTTTGATTGAGGTGGCGCCCCTTGCTTATATGCGCGGCCGGACGTTGGACAACGCTTACATTATTCTGGACGAGGCGCAGAATACCACGCCGGCGCAGATGAAAATGTTTTTAACCCGTATCGGGTTCGGCTCCAAGGTGGTCATTACCGGCGATGTTTCGCAGAAGGATTTGGCGCCCGGCGCCGTGTCGGGACTGGACGTGGCGGTAAGGGTACTTGGAAAAATAGACGATATCGCATTCTGCAAGCTGACCAGCAAGGATGTGGTACGGCATCCGCTGGTGCAGAAAATTGTCAAGGCATACGAAGATTTTGAAAAAACGGATGCGCGCAGGCAGGCAAAAGGGAAAAACGGCAGGGAGAGAAGAAGGCTATGACTTGTTATGTGGAATATTCCGAAAAGATAGGGAAAGAAGCAAATAAGGAGTTTCCTTTTTCTTTGGAGGAGACGGCGGCGCAGGTTATGGAAGCGGTCCTTGAGAGCGAACAGTGTCCCTATGATGCCGTGGTAAATGTCCTGTTGACGGACAATGCGGAAATCCGGGAATACAACAGGCAATACCGGGAAACGGACCGGGAAACGGACGTGCTTTCCTTTCCGAACCTGGAGTATGGGAAACCGGCGGATTTTGGGTTTGCGGAGGAGGAGCAGGCGGATTGCTTTGACCCGGACAGCGGGGAACTGCTGCTTGGGGATATCGTCCTGTCGTTAGACCGGGTGCGGGAACAGGCGCTAAGTTACGGACACAGCAGGAAACGGGAATTTGCTTTCCTGATTGCCCACAGTATGCTCCATTTGTGCGGTTATGACCATATGGAGGAGAAGGAAGCGGCGGTCATGGAGGATAAGCAGGAAAAGATATTGGAATCGCTGGGGATTACGAGGGATAACGGATAACCAAAAAACTAAAGGAACAGGGATGGCATGAGGCAGGAAACGAAAGCAAAAAACAGCGTGAAAAAAAGCGTGAAAAAAAGTAAAAGCGGCAAAAGCAGCATCGGTGGTAAAAGCAGCAAAAGCAGCTTCAGCAGCAAAAGCAGCTTCGGCAGTTTCAGCAGCAAAAGTAACAAAAGCGGCATCAACGGCGTAAACAGCATCAGAAACGGCGCTAAGAACAGCAGCAGGGCAAAACGGCGGGAATGGATGGGAAATGTTGGGCTTGTGGCATGTTTCATCGGACTTTTGCTGCGCATTCCGTTAAGCCGCATGATGGGGGATAAGGGCATCGGTTTTTTTGCCGGCGCCATGGAGCTGTTTACGGTAATCAGCGTCGTATTTACCTATGGGTTTTCCAGGGCGCTGGCAGTACAGATGAAGTACAGGGCAAGGAGGGACATGTATAAAAGCGCCGGACGGGTGTACCGGAATGTGATGATTATTACCATAGCCGCCGGTGGGCTTTTGGCGGCGGGAATGCTCGTTTTTTCGGAGCAAACGGCAGGAATCCTCCTGTTGGAGCCGAGGGCGTACCTTGCGGTGACGGCAGCGGCTCCCGCCGTCCTGCTTGCGGCGGTGATGGGCGTGATGCGGGGATACTTCCAGGGCATGGGGACGATGGTTCCCACGGTACATTCCAGACTGGTGGAGAAAATCATACAGTTTGGAGCGAGCCTGCTTTTGTGCTCCGCTTTTTATGCTTACGGGGAGAAGGTGGCGGCATTGAGGAAGACGCCGGAATTTGCACCGGCTTACGGCGCCATGGGGGCGGCCCTGGGATTGACCGTTGCGTGCGGTTTCGGGATTCTTCATATGGTCTTGATGCGCATGGTCTATGCCAAAACCTTTAAGCAGCAGCTTGAGCGCGACTCATCCAAGTATGCGGAGTCCGGCGCGCAGATTTTCCTTGTATTTTTCCAGACTGCGCTGCCGTATCTGCTCTGTGCCCTGCTGTATAACATGAATTATCTCATTGACCAGCGGATTTTTAATTATGCCATGAACCGGAAAGAGAAAGGCAGTATCCGGGTGGCACACTGGGGCATATATTATGGGAAATATACTGCTGTGATTGGAATCGCCGCGGTGGTATGCGCCTTTTTGGCGGCGTCCGGCGTGCCGAAAATCGTGCAGTTACAGGAAAAACAGGAGGGAAGGGAAGCGCAATTCCGGTTCGGGAACCTGATGCATTTCCTTGCCATCCTTACGATTCCCTGCGCCGTGTGGCTGGCGGTGCTGGCGGAGCCTTTGGTGGGTGTTCTTTTTACCGGGGACCAGAAAACGGCGGTTTCCTTAATCCGGACAGGTTCCGCCGTGGTGGTTTTGTTCCCGTTTGCCCATTTGTTCATGAATATCCTGCAAAGGACAAGGAAACAAAGAACGGTGATTTTCGGCGGGCTTGCGGCTTTTTTACTCCATTTGGCGGCGCTTCTTCTGTTTGTGACCGTGACGGACATGGGCATTCATGCGGCGGCCTGCGGAACTATGGTTTTTTGGCTGACAGTCTGCGTGGCCGGTTTTATCGGGGTATCGGGGTATCTGCGGTACAGCCCGGACTGGATTCGTTTCTTTGCCGTCCCGGCGGCAGCGGCGTGTGTGGCGGGGCTGCTTGCCCTGTTAATCTGCAGGCTGCTGCTTGGCGTGGCGGGGAATGCGGTTACGCTTTTGGTATGCCTTTTGGTATGCCTTGCGGTTTATAACGGGCTGCTGTTTTTGTTTAAAGCGGTGAAAGAGGAAGAACTTAGGGAAATGCCGGGGGGCGGTTTCCTTTTGCGGCTGTGGGAGAGGACACATATGGTTTAACCATTTCTGTATAAAAACGTATAAATAAGGGAAAAATGCGGATACTGTCTGTAATCTTTTAAAAGGAGAACGATCCATGAAAGTTGCGAAACGTATCAGCATTTTTTTTATTATACCGGTGGGAATGTATTCGCTTGGTTTTTATTCCCATATGAAACTGCAGGAGGAATTTTATCCGGGAAAGTACCCGTCCGTCCAGGTACAGGAGCAGGCGCAGACACAGGTAAAAGAGCCGATTGAACCGGAAACGCCGGCAGAACCGCAGCCGCAGGTCATCGCCACGGCCGCGGGGGAGGAACAGGTAATCTGCGCCGATACCCAGTACATCATACAGGAAGTGGATATCCGTAAGAACACGTCCGTGGAAACGAAATGGAAGGTGCCGGATATGTATATCGGCATGGACCGTGCGAGCTTTGTGCGGGAAATGGAATTGTACCAGCAGTCTCCGTCCTTAAAGGACCAGGAGCTGGGATTCGTGAGCGTGGAAGTGGTGTCGTTTTCCAAGGCGCGGGTGGTGGTGCGCAAAAGTTACATGTTCCGAGAAGTGTTTACCAGCTTTTATCTGGTGAATGAGAAAAATTATGTGGTGGTATACTGTGACGACCTGCAGACGGTTTACATGAACACCAATATTTCCCTGGATTCCCTTCCGGACGGGTTAAAGCAGGAGATTATCAGGAATAAGTATATTGCCTCGGAGGAGGAGCTTTATAACTTTTTGGAGACGTATTCCAGTTAAGCCGGAAAACG
>CANTGP010000115.1 GCA_947653315.1 uncultured Lachnospiraceae bacterium | reverse complement strand
TCATATCCGTCGTTTCCGTAATTCAGCGAGCGGTTTACCCTGCTGATGGTTGCGGTGGACGCGCCCGTTTTTTCCGCGATTTCCAGATAAGTCTTATGTCCGCGCAGCATGGAAGCCACTTCAAACCGCTGGGACAGCGATAATATTTCGTTGACGGTACACAAGTCTTCAAAAAAACTGTAACATTCTTCTTTATCTTTCAGGCAGAGAACCGCTTCAAATAAGTGGTCCACTGCATTTGTCCTTATTTTTTTGTTCATGATACCCGACACCTCCGTATACTTTGACACGTTAAAACTTTACGGTCATGCATAGTCTCATTTTAACATACTAAAGTCGTAAAGTAAAGATGTCCGCTAAATTCGTTAAGCAGGCTTTCTTCCTGTTTTTTCATAAAAAGAGTAAGGTCTTTGCCGTCTTTTCCGAAACAGAACTGGAAATGGACGCTTCCCACACTGGAATCAATGATATGGACTTTGAGGTAAAAAGAGCCGTCCGTAAGCCATGCGCCGCTGGAGGCGCAGCGGAAGCCATAGACGGGAAACGTACCGGGAATGGTCTGCCCGATACCGAACGGGAGGGTATGTTCCGTTCCGCCCAAAGTAAGGGACAGGAAACCCTGGCCGCCGTCCGTGAGAGCCGGAAGCGTCAGACGAAGCCGCGAAAATCCATGGGGATTCTCCTGTGCATGGAAACATACGCCGGATACGGCTGCTGCGGTATGGGAGGAGGAGGCTCCTTTTACGGGAGAAATCTTTAAATCCGCCAGTTTGTTCCGGAGGGCGGTCAAATCATCTTCCTGCGGTGGAAGGGGACTGTCCGAGAGGAAGGGCAGGATTTCTTCGTAAAGGGCATCGTATATCGTTTGGTTGCCGCCGCCGATGCCCTGTGTGTCTGCGGTGGTGACGCAGATCAGGTCATAATCCGGAAGGAAGACGATGAGCTGTCCGCCCATGCCGTAACAGGTATAACCGTTTTTGCGGTTACGCCAAAATTGGTAGCCGTATCCGCAGGCTTCCTCCAAAATAGGGGCGGTGGTAAGGGTGGCGCTCAGGTTGGAAGTGGCGGTTTGGATATAGGAGGCCGGAACCAGTTGCCTGCCGTTTATAGTTCCGTTATGGGCAATGAGGTAGCCGAATTTCAATAAATCCATGGGCAGCGCAACCAAACCGCTGCCGCCGAGGGATACGCCGAACGGGTCCGTGAGCATGTAGGAGGAAGCGGAAAATTCCAAAGGGGAAAGTTTGGCTTTCAGGTAGTCCAGCATAGGCATCCCGCTTAACCGCTCGGCAAGAGCGCACAGGGTATGGGCGGAGGATGTGTCATAATGGAACAGCCGCCCTGCGGGATGGGTGGGAGGAGTGGTGAAGAAACTTTCCACCCAGTCTTTTGCCATATCCAGCTTGTAGGTGGTGGAGGCATGGCAGGTGCGCATCATCAGCATATCGCGTATCGTCATGGAAGCAATCCACGGGTGAACGTTTTTTGGCGTTTTGTCGGGGAAATAGTCCACAATGCGGTCGGAGAGGGAGAGTTTTCCTTCTTCCGCAAGCAGGCCGATGGCGATGGATGTGAAACTTTTGCTGACGGAAAACATGCGGTGCATCGTATCTGCCTGACAGGGGGCGTAGTAGCCTTCTGCCACCAGTCTGTCCTTATGGAGTATGTGGATGCTGTGCATGGGGATTTCCCGCGCTTCCAAACGGTTGAGGAAACGGAGGATGCATCTGCTTGGAATGCCGGTTTCTTCCGGTGTTGTTTTTTCAAATGTGAACATATGGATACCTCGCTGTTTTTTATTGGTTTGTATTATGCTTCCGTTCAATACCATGACAAATAGTCTGATAGAATGTTATTATACCGCTTTTGGGAAAATGTTGTAAACCTGTCTTTTGCGTTTGTTTTCTTGTTTAATCGATATTGTCCAAAAAATGGCAGGACAGAAATAAAAAAATGGACAATATATACAAGAATATAAGGAAAAATGGATGAAATGAAGTTATTTTTGACAACTTGAATTAAAAAAGGTTAAAAAAAATAAAAATATTGTATAATAGGTTAATACTTATGATGGGAAAATGGGAATGGTGCGGAAAACAGCCGGTACAAAAGAAAATAGCGGGACCGGACGCAGGGAGGAACAGGATGGCAGGAACGGGAATGAGTAAAGAAACGAAGGCGGCAGGGGGAATGAAGGCGGCAGGAGGGGAAAAGCAGGAGAAAAAAGGAAAACCGGTAAAAACCCAGTCTGCGGTTTTCGGTATCCGCAATAAAATCGTGCTCTGTTTTTTGGTGCCGCTTCTCTTTATGATTGTCATTGGCGTGTCCGCATACCGGAAAGCGGCGGACGGCATGAGCGGCAAATTCGAGGAGTCCACCATGCAGACCATCGATATGGTAAGGGAATACATCGACATGAGTACTACCTTTATTGAAGCGGAAGGTATGAAATATGCTTTTGACGCGGATGTCATCAAGTATTTGAAGGGAACTTTGGAAAGCGACCCGGTGGCAAAGATGGAAGTCATGAATAATATTAAGGCGGACTTGATTTCCTCCAAGACTTCCAATCCTTTTATCTGCAACATACATATTATTACAAAGGAAAATATCGCGATGCTGACTACGGCGGAGGATGTTGGGGCAAAAGGCATATATACGGAATATGTGGCGGAAGTCTCCACGGGCGCCAGGGGAATCCTCAAATGGATTGACAGCCATCCGCTGTTGGATACGGCGCTGTCTATCCAAAACAAGGATAAGGATTACATTCTTTCTTATGAGATTCTCTCCCAGTCAAACAATGGCTGCGTGGTTATTGACGTGAAAGAATCGGAGTTAAAATCCTTTATTGACAAACTGGATTTGGGGGAAGGAAGCATTATCGGCGTTATAAACGGAAGCGGAAAGGAAGTACTTTCCGGTGCGGCAGGGGACGGTGGGGAACCCGTTTTCTACGGACAGGAATTTTTTAACGCCATCGGCGGTGAAAATATGGCGGGTTCCGTGAAGGTATCCCATAACGGGACGGACAGCCTGTTTATTTACAGCAGGAGCAGCAAGACCAACGTAACCGTGTGCGCCCTCGTTCCCATGAAAGTCATTACCGACCAGGCGGAGGACATCAAGGCCATGACGGTAGGGCTGACGGCGCTTGCCTGTGTCATCGTACTGGTCGTCGGGATTGGTATCGTGGCCGGCATACAGAAAAACATGAAGCATATTTCCGGCAAATTCGGGGAAGTGGCGAAGGGCGACCTGACGGTACAGGTCCATGCAAAGGGACGCGACGAATTCCAGGCATTGGCAGGATCCGCTACCAACATGATTGTAAATACGAAAAAGCTGGTTAATAAGGTGACCCATGCCACCGGGCAGTTGGAGGAAACCGCAGCGGGTGTGGAACAGGTATCCGGTCTTATCAATAAATATTCGCAGAAGATTACGCAGGCGATTGACGACATTAACGAAGGCATCGGCAGGCAGGCGGAACATGCGGAAGAATGCGTTTACCGGACGGATGTGCTTTCCGGTGAGATACAGGAAGTCGGCAGGGTCGTGGGGGAAGTGGAAAACCTGGTGGAGAAGACGGAGGACATGATTAACGAGGGAATGGAAATCGTGCGGCTTTTAGGGGAGCGGACGAAGGAATCCACCCAGATTACCTGTAAAGTCAGTGAGAGCATTGAATCCCTGAAAAAAGAATCCATGATTATCAACACCTTTGTGGAAACCATTACCGAAATTTCGGAGCAGACGAACCTGCTGTCCCTAAACGCATCCATTGAGGCTGCCAGAGCAGGGGATGCCGGAAGGGGCTTTGCGGTGGTGGCGGAGGAAATCCGCAAGCTGGCGGACGATTCCGCCAAAGCGGCAGGGGAAATCAGCCATAATGTAGCCAATATCAGTGTCCAAACCGCGGAAAGTGTCAACAGTGCGAACCAGGCGCAGTCCATTGCCATGCTTCAGGCAAAGGCGGTGGAATCCGTTGTGCAGGTATTCGGCGGGATGCAGGCGCAGATGAGCCTTTTAATCGAAGGGCTTAGGGGAATTATGGAAAGTACCGAAAAGGCGGACGGGGAACGCAGCGACGCGGTGGAAGCCGTGCGGAACATTTCGGGCATTATCGGGGAAACGGCAGAGGGCGCAAAAGTGGTGCGCGACATTGCCGACCAGCTTTTGCGGAACGTGGAGGAGCTGAACCGGACGGCGGACGTGCTCGGGGATAACATGCGGGAGCTGAAGGGGGAAATCTCCGTGTTTAAGATTTAACCGGTGTTTTGCCATATCCGGTAAAAAATTGTAAAAGGCATGAAAGCTCTTACACTGGCAATGTGTATAAGAATGAGAAGCCATACTTGTGCAGTTTTACGAAAAATTACAAAATATAAAAGATTATTCTTTACAAATTATACATTAATGTGTTATTATACAAATAAGATGTGAAAGGGCTTACATCTTAGAAAAAAAGTAACAAAAGTATAAGGAGGTCTATATGAAAAAGAAATTAGTATCCTTGCTTTTGACGGCTACCATGGTAGCGTCATTGGCAGCATGTGGCGGCGGTGATTCGACAGCAGATACACCGGCAGCGGACAACAGCAGCAGCGAGACGACGGCAACAGAAGCACCGGCAGAGAACGCGGATGCTTCCACGGGAGATGCGGCAGCAGCAGAAACCCCGGCAGAGACAGGTTCTTACCAGCTTGATACATTAACCGTAGTTGTAAACGGTACGCTGACAGCAAGCGTAGACAACGGTCAGGCGGATTTTGAGAAACAGTGGGAAGAAGCGGTCAGCGCGAAACTCGGCCATCCGATTGACTTGGTAATCCAGCAGTTAGACCACTCCGGTTATACCGATGCGGTAGGACGTCTCTTTGCGGGCGGCGACTATCCGGATGCGATGATCATGAGCGCGGAGATGTTTAAACAGTACGCACCGACCGGTCTTCTTTGGGATATGGCGGATGCATATGATAATGCAGACTTCCAGTCCAGGATGCTTCTTCCTTCCATTAACGAAAACTTAAAGGACAGTGAAGGCAGGCTTTACGGCTTCGCTTCCGCATATGGTAACGGATGTGTTACTTATGTTAAGAAAGCGTGGCTGGATGCAGTAGGACTTGATATCAACAACATTAAGACATACGATGATTATTATGACATGCTCCTCAAATTCCATAATGAAGATCCCGACGGCAATGGCGTAAACGGTGATACTTATGGCGTAGTGGCAGCAGGTTTCATGGGTAATGAAGCTCCTTACATCAACTACCTTCCGGAATTTTGGCAGGATGCATATCCGGCAATTACGCAGGATGCAAACGGTACATGGATTGACGGTTTCCAGACGGATGCAACAAAAGCGGCTTTGTTAAGGTTACAGCAGGCATATAAAGACGGTGCCATCGATCCGGAATCCCTTACGGCTTCCACAAAGATTGCCCGTGAGAAATGGTTCTCCAATGACCAGACTGGTTCCGCCGGCGTATTCACATACTGGGCTGGTACCTGGTATCAGACTTTGACGGATAACCTGGTCAAGAACGAAGTGAACGAAGAACTGGTACAGCTTCCGCCTATCGCAGAAGTTGGTAAATACTTAAACAGGGAAGCTCCGGTATGGGTTATCATTGACGACGGTGACGGCGACAATGCGCGTGAGCAGGCTATCTTTGATGCATTGATTGAAACGATGATGGACGGCGATGTGGTACAGACGCTTTGGACTTATGGTGCGGAAGACGTTCACTGGTCCACAAAGGCAGAATCCTTTACCACGAATCCCGGAACCGATAAGGAAAAAGTTTATGAATACGAAGACGGTGTATTCCACTTAAGGCCTTCGTTGAATGACCCGAACTCCATATGGAAAAAGAACTACATTGATCCGGCTTTGGTAGTTTGTGAACTGACCAACGGATATGCGGATGCAACCGAACTTGCAGTGGCAGGTAATAAGTTCTTCACGGAAAACTGTGTGGATGCACCCCAGGCTCCTTCATCCGAGACCTATACCAATGAAACGGGTACCATTTACGATGCACAGCTTGCGGTTATCACGGAAGTTGTTGTAAACGGCGGCGATGTGGATGCGGCTATGGATAATTACGTAGCTACGGTTGGAAGCATCATCGACCAGTGCTTAAGCGAAATGAACGCGGCACAGTAAACGGTAAGCGAAAAGAATAAAATCCGTAATCTGAAAAGATAATAGGATAAGAGATGTATGCGATAGCTGTCCTGCAGCAGCAGGGCAGCTATTGTTCCATCAAAATCATTAAGAAACCATAAATAATATGAAAAAAGTATATTTTTTTTATATCATTTATTGTTTTTCCGTAAGCAGGATTGCAGTATGATTTTGGAAGGTTGGGAAGCTGCCGGGTTTTTGGGCGGCTGAAAAATGGGGAACATGTATTAGGTATCAGAAAGGAAGAAACGGTATGAAGAAAAATAAGCAGGTAATAACGTCTACGGGCGTAACGGTGCGGGAGAAGCCGTTGGGATTGCGTATATGGAATAACCGGGGATACTACTTAATGTTTCTGCCGGTATTAATATTTGTCCTTATTATGAATTATTGGCCCATGCTGGGTATCCGGTATGCGTTTTACGATTACAAACCGGTTGGACAGCCGAGCTGGGTAGGACTGGCACATTTTACGAAGATGTTTTCCACGGCGGCGTTTTGGACGGCGTTTAAGAATACATTGGAATTGAGTATCATGAAACTGATCATTACCACCTTTACGGCGGTAATCGTATCGATTTTCCTCAATGAAATGGGGAACCTTTTTGCAAAGAAGACGTTACAGACCGTGATTTACCTGCCCCACTTCATGTCCTGGGCGGTTGTGGCATCCATTTTCAGTTTGCTGCTGTCCCCTTCCAGTACGGGTATGATCAACGGCTGGCTGAAGGATTTAGGCTTTATTGCGCAGGAACAGTCGGGTATTTATTTCCTGGCGGATTCCAAGTGGTGGAGGCCGATTTTCTATGTCATCAATATATGGAAGGAAACCGGTTGGGGAACCATTATCTTCCTCGCAACGTTGTCCGGTATTAACCCGGAATTGTATGAGGCGGCGGATATCGATGGTGCAACCAGGCTGCAGAAAATCCGTTATGTCACATTCCCGGCACTGAGCAATACAATTATTACGGTATTGATTCTGAATTTGGCTAAAGTTATGAACATGTTTGAATCGGTATTCGTCCTTTATAATAATGCGGTATATGACGTATCCGATGTTATTTCCACATATATTTACCGGCAGACGTTTGCCATTGCTTTGCCGAATTATGGTTATTCCACGGCAGTCGGTCTGTTTAAGTCATTGGTCGGAGGCGCATTGGTGGTAATCTGTAACTGGTTGAGTAAGAAGACCCGTGGACGTGGTATTGTATAGGGAGGTAGGAAAATGAAGCCAAAAAAGAAAATTAAGACATTTGATTTGGTCAATTATATTGTATTTATCGTGATTGGGCTGATTGTTCTTGTTCCTATCTGGAAAGTACTGGTGGACTCCTTAAATGCGGTAGGCGTATACCAGTTCCGGCTTTGGCCCAATAAGTTCACGTTTGACGGTTACCGGACGATTATCGGGACCAAGCAGTTGTACCAGCCGTTTGTAAATTCCGTGGTAACGACTTTGCTCGGTACGCTGCTCGGATTGGTGCTTTCCACGCTGGCAGGTTACGTACTGGCACAGGAAGCATTGCCGGGACGTGGGTTCTTTGCTTTCGTGCTGTTGTTTACGATGATTTTCTCCGGCGGTATGATTCCGGAATATTTGGTTATGAAGAAACTGCATTTGGTAAACAACGTGTGGATTTTGGTGTTTAAACACGGTGTAAACGTGTATAACTTCGTGCTGATGAAGAACTTCTTTGAAGGAATACCGGGAAGCCTTTATGAAGCGGCAAAAATCGACGGATGTACGCCCATGGGTATTTTCTTCAAAATCGTGCTTCCTTTGTCCAAGGCTGCTTTGGCTTCCATCGGTCTGATGTTTGCCGTTACGGTATGGAACGATTATTCGACGGTTAAGATTTATATTACGGATCCCGACCAGGTAAACTTCCAGTATAAGCTGAGGAATATGATTATGGACGGCGATACGCCGATTACGGGGTATAAGGTTTCACAGACGACGCTGTATAACGCGGGTATCATCGCGGCAATCCTGCCGTTTATGGTATTGTATCCGTTCTTGCAGAAATATTTCGTAAAAGGTGTAAATATCGGTGCAGTAAAGGAATAATCAATACGGACGGGGAAGTTTCCGTAAAAAGAAATGGGAGAGGTTGGAAGCAGTGAGTTCGGGACAAGAACAGAGACGAAAAACC
>CANTGP010000114.1 GCA_947653315.1 uncultured Lachnospiraceae bacterium | reverse complement strand
CGCTCCCTGCCCTTTAGTCCGGCAAGCTCAATCATCACCACGATGCCGACCACTTCGCCTCCCAAAGATTCGATTAACCGGATCATCGCTTCCGTTGTTCCTCCCGTGGCAATCAAATCGTCCACAATCAGCACTTTCTGCCCCGGACGGATGGAATCCTTATGCATTTCGATGGTTGCCGTGCCATATTCCAGCTCATAATCCACGGAAACCGTCTCACAGGGCAGCTTCCCTTTTTTCCGGATTAAAACAAACGGCTTCTTTAAATTATATGCAATCGGCGTCCCAAATATAAATCCCCTGGATTCCGGGCCAACTACCACATCGAAGTCCAAATCCTTCACCTTGTCCTGCATCGTATCCACGGCAAGCTGCAGCCCGTCCGCATCCTGCAGTACGCTGGTTACGTCCCTGAAAATAATGCCCTTCTCCGGAAAATCCGGTATGCTTCTTACATATTCTTCCAATTTTTTCATCATTACCCTCTCCATTCTTTCCTATGTATCTTATGATTGTATGACAATTCCCCGTTTTCCGGAAACACCTTCCACCCGGCGTCTCTCCTTCCCGGAGCAAATCCGGTAATTTTTATTATATTCTTAAATTTTTGTGAAGTCAATCGGCATCCTTTGGGAAAGCGTCCTGTTTCTTAAACCGGAAAAACTGTTTCTCCAAAAGCATCTGCTCCTTCATTTGCAGGCATTCATTAATCCGCTCACCCATATTGACAAACTGCGCCACCAAACCGGGGTCAAAATCTATCCCGCTTTTCTCCGCAATCATTGCCATCGAGCGTTCATGACTGAACGGTTTCTTATAAGGACGTTCCGAAGTCAGCGCATCATATACGTCCACAATGCTCATAATCCTCGCCACCAAAGGAATTTCCGTTCCCTTCAGCCCTTCCGGGTACCCTTTCCCGTTCCATTTTTCATGGTGGTACCTGGCTATCTGCTCCGCAATCCCCGCGAACTCCCTGTCGGGAATCCGCTCCCCGATAAACTTAAAAATCTCCCCGCCAATCACGGAATGCAGCTTCATCTGCTCAAACTCGTTATCGCTTAAGGAACCTGCTTTCCGCAGGACCGCATCCTCCACCGCAATCTTCCCCACATCATGAAGGGGCGCGGTACGGCAGGCTTTTTTTAACAGGGAGTCCGGGAGCTGTTCCCTGTATTCGGGCAGCGTCACCAAATGTTCCACAAAAGCGGCGAAATAAATGGCGGTATTCTTCAAATGCCCTCCCGTCACGCCGTCCCTTGATTCCACCAGTCCGGCAAAGCTGACCGTAATCAGGTCATACATCTTCTCGATTTCCTCCACCTTTGCCGCCACCAGCGCTTCCAATCCCCTCTCGTACTCCGCAAGGGCAATCTGCGTCTCGATTCTTTTCTTCATGACAATCGGCACAAAAGGTTTCGTGATGAAATCCACAATCCCGCAGTTAAACCCCTCCACTTCCGTCTCCGGCCTGCTGTCCGCCGTCAGGAAAATTACCGGGATATTCTTATATTCCGGTTTTTCCTTTAAAATCTTAAGCATCTCATACCCGTCCATCTCCGGCATGATGATATCCAAAAGAATTAAATCCGGAAGGACCTTTTCCAGTATTTGAAACCCCTCTGCCGCGGACAATGCCATGTACAGTTCATACGTATCCTCCAGCACCGATCCCGCCGTCCTATGGTTCAGGTCCACATCATCCACCATTAAGATTTTCTTTTTTTTCTCCATGCTATCCGCCTTTTCCCCATAAGTATTCCGCCATGTACCCAATCCGTTAAAATTTACAAAATATCCCTTATAAAATAATATCAAAAATATCGGTTTATTGCAACAAACTTTGCCGGTATTTTTCCTTCCACTTCAAAAGGACTGCCGACAGTCCGTACTGCCCGCAGTCCCATTTCAACCTATCTATAATATTCCATCCGCATCGGATTCATCTTTACATCATTCCGCCCATTCCGCCGCCCGCAGGCATTGCCGGAGCATCTTCCTTAATGTTTGCCACAACGGATTCCGTGGTCAGCAATGTGGAAGCTACGCTGGTCGCATTCTGGAGTGCGCTCCTTGTCACCTTCGCAGGATCAAGGATTCCTTCCGCTACCATATCCACATATTTTTCACCAAGCGCATCAAAACCGGTACCTACTTCGGACTCCCTGACCTTATTGATGATTACGCTTCCTTCCAAACCTGCATTTGCCGCGATGTGGAACAAAGGCGCTTCCAATGCCTTAAGGACGATGTTCGCCCCTGTCTTCTCGTCGCCTTCCAGCGTCTCAGCCAGCTTTGCCACTTCCTTGGATGCGTGGATGTAAGCCGAACCGCCGCCTGCAATGATTCCTTCTTCCGCTGCTGCTCTTGTTGCATTGAGGGCATCTTCCATACGCAGTTTGGCTTCTTTCATTTCGGTCTCGGTTGCCGCGCCGACACGGATTACCGCTACGCCGCCTGCCAGTTTTGCAAGACGCTCCTGCAATTTTTCCCTGTCAAAATCGGAAGTGGTTTCTTCCACCTGTTTCTTAATCTGCGCAATCCTTGCCTGGATGGCTGCCTTATCGCCTTCCCCGTCCACGATTACGGTATTTTCCTTCTGTACCTTTACGGATTTTGCATGGCCAAGCTGATCCATGGTTACTTCCTTTAAGTCAAGGCCAAGTTCTTCGCTGATTACCTGACCGCCTGTCAGGATTGCGATGTCTTCCAGCATTGCCTTCCTTCTGTCGCCGTAACCCGGAGCTTTCACTGCTACCACGTTAAAGGTACCGCGCAGTTTGTTCACGATTAAAGTGGTCAATGCCTCGCCTTCTACGTCTTCCGCAATGATAAGCAGTTTCGCGCCGGACTGTACTACCTGCTCCAACAGGGGAAGGATTTCCTGAATGTTGGAAATCTTCTTATCAGTAATCAGGATGCAGGGATTATCCAAAACCGCTTCCATCTTATCCATGTCGGTCGCCATGTATGCGGAAATATACCCGCGGTCAAACTGCATACCTTCCACCAAATCCAGCTCGGTCTGCATGGTCTTGGACTCCTCGATGGTGATAACGCCGTCGCCGGAAACCTTCTCCATGGCATCCGCCACCATCGTTCCCACTTCATCATCGCCGGAAGAAACCGCCGCTACCCTTGCAAACTGATCCTTGCCGTTTACTTTTGCGCTCATTTTTGCGATGGCATCCACTGCACAATCCGTCGCCTTCTTCATACCTTTCCTTAAGATAATCGGGTTTGCGCCTGCCGCAAGGTTCTTAATGCCTTCGTTTACCATTGCCTGCGCCAATACCGTCGCCGTCGTGGTTCCGTCGCCTGCCACGTCATTTGTCTTCGTTGCCACTTCTTTTACGAGCTGTGCGCCCATGTTCTCAAATGCGTCTTCCAGTTCGATTTCCTTTGCGATGGTCACACCGTCGTTCGTAATCAGGGGAGCGCCGAAGGATTTATCCAAAACAACGTTCCTTCCTTTCGGTCCAAGTGTCACCCTTACGGTGTTTGCCAGTTTATTTACGCCTGTCTCCAGTGCTGCACGGGCTTCTGCCCCATATTTCAGTTCCTTTGCCATGATGAACAACCTCCTGCTAACTTTGTCTGTTTCATTAATAATTATTTACCTAAAATCTTTTTTCCCACCGCGTCCGGGACAGTTTTTACTGGATAACTGCCAGTATGTCGCTTTGTTTTACGATGATGTATTCTTCCTCATCGATTTTTACGTCGGTTCCCGCATATTTGGAATAAATTACATTGTCGCCGGCTTTTACTTCCATCTTTACTTCCTTACCGTCAATCACTCCGCCGGGTCCTACCGCAATAACCTCTGCCTGCTGGGGTTTCTCCTTGTTCTGTCCCGGAAGCACGATTCCCGATTTGGTTGTTTCTTCCGCCACTAACTGTTTTAATACGACTCTGTCACCTAAAGGTACTAATTTCATTTTGAAAGCCTCCTTATATCAAGTTTATAGTGAGCTGTTTCTCTTATTAGCACTCATTTGTATCGAGTGCTAACTGCTAATCCATATATTAGATACATATGCAGATGTTTGCAACCGCAATTACGCAAAACAATCGGAAGATATCTTTATTTATCTCTTATTTTCTCTTGTTTTCTTTTATTTACTCAATTTTACACATATTTGGCATTTTTATAATTATTTTATAATTTATATCATTTACATTTAGAAAAGGAAGAATTCCGTTCGGTCTGAAATGTTGTGTTGAAGCGGACGCAGGGACGTAAGTTTTTTTAGCGGACGGCAGCAGCGAAACTGCCTGTCCCGGTTTTCCGTAGGGAAGGCATCTTCCCTACTCGCCGCGCCGGGCACCCGCCAGCTTCGCTGGGGTGCCCGTGTGCATAAAAAAGGATACGCCGCCCTGTCTATTCCGGCAGCATATCCTTCCATCATGCTTTTTACTATTCTTTTACTGCGGAAGCTGAGCCATGGCTTCCTTTATTTTCTCCTGTACGTTTTCATACTTATTGGATGTTGCGGTGATTCCCATTGCCAGCGAGGGGGAAATCAGGGAATCCTTGTACATACGGCATTCTTCATCCACGCGTTTCAAATAACTTTCCGTTTCCCCGTGTTTTACAAGCGGTATGAGGATGGCAAACACATCGTCCGACATTCTTCCAATCAGGTAATCCTTATCCGCCGTCTTACCGAGTATGGATGCCGTAAGCTGGACTAGGATGTCTCCGCTGTCCGCCCCGTGTTTCTCCACGACATCCTTCCAATACTTTAACTTCACCGCAATGACCGTAGTGGGAAATATCTCGGCACGGTTCAGCACATAGGCACGGTCCATCAGATAATCCGCGGTAAAAAGCCCCGTCAGCGGGTCGTCCTTTACGGTCAGTTTCTTCTTGGAAAGCAACTGTCTCTCAATGTACTGCTGACGCCCGTAATTTAACAATGCCGGCACCAATGCCTGCATCACTCCGTAGGCTTCCTCTTTTGCCTTGGAATCCATATCGCCGAAATCAATACCAAGCCTGCGCATTGTATTGCCGTCCCCTTTGTCCTCCAAAAAGAACTCTACCTTATAATCTTCTTCCAAACCGTTAAGCTGGCTTTCCAAAAACCTTGCAACCGGTTCTTCCACAGTTCCAAAATAAACGGCATCATCCACTGTATTGGCATTCTCGTATTTCATCTGTTCACCCTCCCTATATCTTTAAACCCTTTTTCAGCCGCTCCTGATAACCAGGGGTATTTTTTATTTCGAGCTTATTATCGAACATTTCATACTCCGCATCGGACACTTTATCGGACAAACGTTCTTCCACATTTGTCTTATAAACGATTCCGACTGCCACGGAAGGCGCCAGCACCGCATCTTCCTCATACGCCAAACATGCTGCCTGAATGCGCCTGCAATAGTCTTCCGCCTCACCGTCTTCCGCCATGGGAATAAGAACCGCAAAAACATCGCCGTCGATTCTGCCGATTATGTACTCCCTCTTTGCTTCCTTCTTCAAAATGGCGGCGACTACCTGTATCAGATGGTCGCTCTTTTCCACGCCAAAATTATCATACACAAACTTCCAGTCGTTGATATTCACGTTCAGGACCGCAACGGGAACTACTTCCGAGGCATCCAGCTTTTCCAGCCTGCTTTCCAAATAGTTCTTGTTGTAAACACCCGTCAGGATATCTTCTTTTTCACTGAACAGCTTCTGATGATTTCCGTTTTCCAACCTTATTTCCAATTCGTCAATATAAGAAGCGGATTCCCTGTGCAGATAAGATTCCGTTCCCCACGACCCCAAAATATCCATCGTAAGCCCCAGCATCCTCTCTGCCGCTTCCCGCTTTTCCACCGGCACCTTGTCATATTTTACATACAAGTGCCCTACCGTACGGTCCGCAATCCGTAACTTTTCCCCCGGCTCTGCCACCACATCCGGCTCAAATCCTTCAAAATCACCTGCCACGACTGCTTTTTCCCCGTGGCGGTCGGTAAGGAGTATCTCCATCCCGTACTCCTGCGCCACCGCCACCAAATACTCCGTCAGCACATCCATGGCATATAAATTCCTTATTGCATAGTTTTTTATGTTTTCCTTCATCCTCTTTTCATAAGAAACTATATTATAATCCATAGCCTGTTCCTCTCACAATCCAAGGTATTTTTTTGCCTTCACTTTTATAGTATACCTTTTTTTATGCATTTTGTCCATGGATTTTCACATTTTTCACTGCACTTTGTCACTGTTAGACACCCGCCCCTTTTTTCACCCGTTTGCAACAAAGGTTTTGGGGGCATTTTCCTGCGCAAAAACTACCTGATAGCCGTTTTCGTCCACTTCGAAATCCACATCGCGGTAAACATATCCCTTGCCGTCTTCCTCTGTTTCCGGCAGTTTTTTGTAGGCATCGCTTTTCATAAAGCCGTCGTATACATCCCGCAGGGCGGCTACCAGCATATCCTTATCCGGGTCCTTGTCACTGATGCCGGACACCGCACGCGCAAAAACCTCCTGTGCCTCCTCTTTGGACTTACAGGCTTTCAACTGGTTTTCCAGTCTTTTGCGCATATTCATCATACGTACCGCCTTTTGGTACAGGACGGGATTGGTTCTTGCCAGAAACCGCAGTTCCTCCACGGTTAGTTCTTTTCCCGCCTGTACCTTTGCATAAATCCTCGCTTCGTATTCTTCCTTTGTCTCCCCGGTCCTGCCTTCTTCCCTCATGTGGTAATACCACTCCAATACCTGTTCATTGACGGGTTTTACATCCGCCCCTTTCCCGTCCGCGCCGTTTTTACCTGAGACGCTTTGCGGGTATCCTGCCGTTTCCTTACGGTTCCATCCAATATCCGGTGTCATTTTCCTTGTTCCTTTCTTTATACAATATACAAAATACAAACGCATATCATCATTAACATTCCGAACAGATTGCCGCAATCTCCGCCGCGCTTAAACTTTTGCTTAACGGGGGTTTTTCCACATAAACGTCCTCGCCTACCGCACGCTCTATGGCAATCCGTTCATTCATTTGACGGATTTCGTCCTGCCTTGCCAAATACTGCTTTAACGCCAGTTTTTCCAACAGCTTCTTGCGTATCCGTTTCTTCCTGAGACGCTCCTCCTGCAGCCTTTTCTGCTCCCGGCGGTTTTCCTCCCGGATCCGCTTTAGCTCCTCATCCCATTTTTTCATTTTTTGTTCCCAGTCGTCCTGTCCGTCCTTTTCTTTTCCTGCCGCCCCCTGGCATATGCCGTCGGGCTCCTTCTTCCTGCTTTCTTCCAGCTTTTCCCTGTAATAAGCCATATCCCTGTTAAAATCCCCAATATCCATAATTCTCCTCCTTTCTTCCCCACGGCTTCCGCAAAATGGGGCAAAAAGCGCCGATACCTCCAATTTCCCTTCGATACCAGCGCTTTCCATAGCTTTTTCCCAAATCCTTTTTTCCGAAATCTTCTTACATTTTTATAATTCCGTATCCGCGATACCTTACAGCAGGTTATCCACAACAATACCTTTCATGTCTTCTTCCAGCAATTCGGCATCCTCTATAATTTTTTTCAGTTCCCCCTGCAGCTTCTCCTGATCCGCTGAAGCATCCTGTATGTCTTCGGTAAGCTCCTTCTGTTCTTCCTTCTCCGCTTTCGCTTCTTCCAGCTTTTCTTCTTCCTTTTCTTTTTCTTCCGCTTTCTCCTTCGCGGCTTCCACCATTTCCTGGAATTCTTCTTCCACATGCTTCTTCGCGTCTTCCCACATCATGCCCATGATTTCCTTGGAAGCCGCCTCGTTAATGGCATCTGCCGTCCGGTACGCCTGCATGATACCTTTATAACTGGTCTTTAACAATCCGGCTTTCAGGGAACGGGTGGTGTAGCCGTTCATTCTCTTTTCACTTTCCAAAGCCGCGATTTCCTTGTCAAACTGTCCGATTAAGTCATCATATTCCAACGCGCGCTTCTGGTATTCCGTAAGCCGGGATGTATCCATGCCGGCAATCTGTTCCAATTCTTCCTTGCTAAGACCGCTCCAGTCGCCGGATTGATATGCCTTGTTTCCTTTCCGTATCAAATCGAGCTGTTTTTGCTCCTCGCTGTCCTCACCGATACCGTAAGTCTCTTTTAATGCCTCCTGCTCCTTGACAAACATTTTCCTTTGGTCCGTCAAAGCGGAAACTTCTTTATTAATTTCCTCATTCCTGACGGCAAGTTCGTCTATCTTGTCCGTGGATACGCAGTCCGTCCCGAACTGGTCCATAAGCGCCTTGGACGCCTGTTTCCTTGCCATTTCCCGTTTCCGCTCGATGCGGTCATTGGACATATTATTTATATTTCCGGCAAATACCGAGCCGTTTTTCACCTGCCCGTTTTCGCCCTTTCCTTTTTCCCCGCTTCCCGTCACGGCAAACCCGACACCCGGATTTCCCG
>CANTGP010000113.1 GCA_947653315.1 uncultured Lachnospiraceae bacterium | reverse complement strand
TTCCCATGTTTTCCGTTCCCGTGCCTTCCGTTCCCATGTCTTCCCTTCCCGCGCCTTCCGTTCCCATACCGTCCCCTGCCGCATACACCGGCATGTATACGGTCCATAACAGGACAAATACCGCGGCAGGCAGAAACCATATTTTCCTCATCCCGCAATCTCCTGAATACTTTCTATGATAGCCAACAGAATCGGCATTCCCGCAACAAGCACGGATAATTTGCCGAAAATCTCGATTTGGCCGGAAACCGACCCATAGCCCGCATCCCTGCATATACCGGCACAAAACTCACATATATATGTAATCCCGATTACTTTCAACAATATGGAAAAATAGGTCTCGTTTCCGCCGATATATTGTCCCAAGATGCCCATATCCCCGAACAGGGAAGCCAGTCCGGACACCACAAAGGAAAAAATAAGAAGGCTTACGGCAAAACCGATATACAGCCCGTATTCCGGCTTATTCGATTTGAACTGCAGCGCCAGCATGACGCCCGCAATGCCAAGCAGCCCGATCTTCCATATATCCATACCAATCCCCCCAACACGCTCTAGAGCTCAAACAGGTTTTGAATCATCGTAAACAAATCGTATATGTACGGGACAATCCATGTCAGCACCAGAATCAATCCTGCCAAACTGATTAAAAATGCATGTTCTTCCCTCCCGCTGTGTTTCAATACCTGGCTCAGTATCGTAATCAGTATCCCAACCGCCGCAATCTTAAATATCAGGCTAACGTCCATATCAAACCCCATTTCCGCGCTGCCTTCCGCATCCTTTATCATTCCGCCGCCCGCAGCCCTTTTCTTTTTCAAGGTTTTTTAAACCAGTATGACGGCTATAAGCAGTCCCCCCATCACACTTAAACTCATGATAACCTTGCTTTTGTCCGCCATTTCTTTTTCCTGTTTTCCGATGGACAGATCCAGCCGCCGGATATACTGCTCCAAAACCTGCGCCTGCATCCCGCCGTCCATAAATCCGGCGCTGCCACCCAGTTCCACCAGCCTTGCTTTTTCCTCCGCAGGCAGTACCAACCCGCAGACACAGTCTTCCATCTGCCGTTTCCATACCGTACCGAACGGTGTTCCGCGGTTTTCGCCCATCTCTTTATGGATTCCCGCAAATGCCTTCCGGTAAGGTTCCCCTGTACGGTCCGCAATGCGCAGGCACGCTTCCGGCAACGGCGCACGGCTGTATATGATTTCATTCTGCATCGTCTGTATAATCTGCCGTATTTGGTACATTTCCTCCAGGGACTTCTTTAACCGCTCCTTTAACGACCATCCAAGCCCCATACATCCTGCCGACAGGAAAGCGATTCCTAAGAGCCGTAACATAACTGCATCCCCCTGTCATAAATGGCTTTCACCCTGCATGTCCCGCCCGTCCTGCCCAGCATGACATAACGCCCGAACGCCTGCCTCCGTATCAAATCTTTCAAAAAATCCTTTTGCACAATTTCCTCCAGGGAATCACCGTGGACCGTGGCAAGAATCCGGCTCCCGCACTGCATCACCCGTCCGCAGGCACGGATGTCGTCCTCTCCTCCCAGCTCGTCTACCGCTACCACCTGGGGCGCCATGGAACGCAGCAGCATCATCATGCCTGCAGCCTTCGGGCAGGCATCCAGCACGTCCGTGCGCATCCCCACGTCGTTTTGGGGACTTCCCATGTAACAGCCGGCAATTTCCGACCGTTCGTCCACCACCGCCACATTTAATCCCCCGGAAAAGCGGTTGCCGTCCGCAATCTGCCGTATCATGTCCCGCAGCAGCGTAGTTTTCCCGCATCCCGGCGGCGAGATTAACAGGGTATCCAGTAATTGCCTGTCCTCATACAGATAAGGCATAACCGGGTCCGCCGCCCCTTTGATTTCATGGGAAATACGGATATTCATATAACGGATATGCTTCATGTTCCGTACCGTCCCGTTCTCCTCCAGGATAACCTGTCCTGCCAGTCCCACCCGGTGTCCGCCCGGAAGCGTAAGGAACCCCTGCCGAATCTCGTCGCAGAAAGCATAAACCGAATAGTCACAGACATGGTTTAACACGGCTTCCATATCCTGGTCCGTCACGCGCACGGCGCCGCTCCTGTCCTGCACAACCTGTCCTCTGCCGTCCAGGTAATATTCCTTCCCGTGGATGACCACCATGATTTCCCGCCCCGTCCTGAGCCGGATTTCCTGCAATCCCGCCGCCTCCTGCGCCGCTCCCTTCCACAGATACCTCATGTAGTCCGGGAAAATCCGCAGGATATCTTCCTTAACCGCCATCTGCCGCCACACCCTTTCCTGATCCCTTATCCTAATATATGTGGCGTTGTCCAAGTTATGCCTGTTTTCGAAAGGATTTTTGTAACCGTTCAGCCTGACTGTTATGTTGAAATGCGGACGCACGGGAGAGATTTTTTTGCGGGGCGGCGACAGCGGGATTGCCTGCCCCGGTTTTCCGTGCACTTTTTTCGGCTGGAGGTTTCTAAGCAGAATGGCATAGATTTTCACGGGCTACGGGTCGTCCTCAAGCGGCATCCGTGCCGCATCGGACTGAACGGTAACGAATTTTTGTA
The DNA here is from genome assembly GCA_947653315.1 of uncultured Lachnospiraceae bacterium. GTDB lineage: Bacteria > Bacillota > Clostridia > Lachnospirales > Lachnospiraceae > Kineothrix. Next base: position 5,841 of record CANTGP010000113.1, on the reverse strand, counting down.
TTCAAAAAAATACACATAAATTTCCTTTTTTTATAGACAATTTATGCAGTAGATGGTAATATATATTTATAAAAACAATAACCATTACTATTATTAACTTAAGCAAATCATATGTGATTAAGGAGGTATTTTTTATGGCAGCAGCAAATACGGCGCAGGTGGATAACTTGGTAAACTTATTGGACGGATATGCGGAAAAAGGCGGCCACCACTTAAATGTCAATGTACTGAACAGGGACACTCTCCTGGATGCACAGAAACATCCGGAAAATTACCCCCAGCTTACGATCCGTGTCAGCGGATATGCCGTAAACTTCATTAAACTGACACCGGAACAGCAGGCGGACGTTATCAGCAGAACGTTCCATGAGGCAGTATAGTCCGACCGGGCAGGGAAGACATATTATTTTGGGTGCCATATGATCGAGTAGGGGAAGTTTTTTCTCCCCTACTCGCCGCGCGCCCCGTGCGCCGCCTTGGCGGCATCTTCCTTTGCACGGGGCTGTGCACAAAAAACAGCCGCACGAATTGCTCCGTGCGGCTGTCTTTTACTCACCTTATCCCTATACCGTTTTTTTTGTATACTTCCCTTACTGCTGTGCCACATCCTTCATGGAGAAGCTCATCCTGCCCATCTTGTCCTTTCCGAGACATACCACCGTAACCTTATCGCCCAGCGTCAGTACATCTTCCACACGGTTAATTCTTTCCTTGGAAATTTTGGAAATGTGGACCATGCCCTCTTTTCCGGGTGCAAACTCAATGAACGCACCGAATTCTTTAATGCTGACTACCGTCCCCTTAAAGACCTGTCCTTCTTCAATATCCGTAGTGATGATTTTCACCATCTCCACCGCCTTGTCCATCATGGCGGAATCGGTACCGCATACGGATACCTTGCCGTCGTCCGTAATGTCGATTTTCACGCCCGTGCGCGCGATAATCTCATTGATGGTCTTTCCCCTCTGTCCTACCACATCGCCGATTTTTTCGGGATCAATCTGAATGGAAACAATCTTCGGCGCATAAGGTCCCACTTCCTTCCTCGGAACCGCAATGGCAGGGGTCATAATTTCATTTAAGATGTATTCCCTCGCTTCCTTCGTCCGTTTAATGGCTTCCTCCACAATGGGTCTGGTCAAACCGTGGATTTTGATATCCATTTGGATTGCCGTAATCCCGTCATGGGTACCCGCCACCTTGAAATCCATGTCCCCGAAGAAATCCTCCAAACCCTGGATATCCGTCAGGACAATATAATCGTCATCCGTATCCCCCGTTACCAGTCCGCAGGAAATACCCGCCACCTGTTTCTTAATCGGCACGCCCGCCGCCATCAGCGACATCGTGGACGCACAAATGGATGCCTGGGACGTGGAACCGTTGGATTCAAACGTCTCGGAAACCGTGCGGATGGCATAAGGGAACTCCTCCTCCGAAGGCAGGACGGGAATCAATGCCCTTTCCGCCAATGCCCCGTGCCCGATTTCACGGCGTCCCGGTCCCCTGCTGGGTTTTGTCTCGCCTACCGAGTAGGACGGGAAATTGTAGTGGTGCATATATCTCTTATTTACTTCATTTTCATCCAAACCGTCAATTCTCTGCATCTCGGACAGCGGCGCCAATGTCGTCACGGTACATATCTGCGTCTGCCCGCGGGTAAACATGGCGGAACCGTGAACCCTCGGAATCAAATCCACTTCCGCTGCCAAAGGCCGGATCTGCGTAATTTCACGACCGTCGGGACGCTTATGGTCTTTCAGTATCATCTTACGTACCGTTTTTTTCTGGTACTGGTATACCGCTTCTCCCAAAATTGCCAGCCATTCTTCGTTATCCGCAAAGGCTTCTTCCAGTTTCTCCGTAATTTTACGGATATTTTCCTCGCGCACCTGCTTTTCGTCGGTGAAAACGGCTTCTTCCATTTCCTCCGGTGTCACGATGCCTTTCATCGCCTCGAACATTTCCGCAGGCACCGCACAGCTCGTATATTCATGCTTCGGTTTTCCTACCTCCGCCACAATCCGGTTGATGAAAGCGATAATGGTCTGGTTGATGTCATGCGCCATGTAAATGGCTTCCAGCATCTTCGCTTCGGGAACCTCGTTTGCCCCTGCCTCAATCATGATGACCTTCTCGCTGGTGGATGCAACGGTCAGGTTCAAATCCCCCACCTTCCACTGTTCCTGTGACGGGTTTACCACAAATTCCCCGTCCACCAGTCCGATCTGTGTCATGGCGCAGGGACCGTCAAAAGGGATATCGGAAATGGACGTGGCAATCGCCGCACCGATCATCGCAACCAGTTCCGGACGGCAGGACGGATCCACGCTCATAACCATATTATTTAACGTAACGTCATTCCTGTAATCCTTGGGAAACAGGGGGCGCATCGGGCGGTCGATGACACGGCTGGTAAGGATGGCATTTTCGGAAGCCTTTCCCTCCCTTTTATTGAATCCGCCGGGAATCTTACCCACGGAATAAAGTTTTTCCTCATATTCCACACTCAAAGGGAAGAAATCAATGCCGTCCCTCGGCTTATCGGAAGCCGTTGCCGTACAAAGTACCGTCGTTTCCCCATACTGCATAAATGCACAGCCGTTCGCCTGCTTTCCCACGCGGCCGATATCCACGCGCAGCGTCCTGCCTGCAAGCTCCATCGTAAATGTTTTGTAATTTTTTTCCATTCTACTGTTCTCCTTCCTTTTCTGTCTGTCCCCATATCCACTTTCCGATCCATCCGTCCGGCACCGTACCGTTTTGCACCGGCATGTCCATGGTCTGTCAGGCAGGAGACGCCGAAACTACTGATAAAAATACGCGGAACGCACCCTTATCAGTGGTCTCGGAGATTCCCGTCCGCCTGACTTCCACTTCCTTTCCCGTGAAACATGAGGAAAAGGCGGACACCCCAATCTTTCATTGGTATCCGCCTAAACATTTGCCTGTTACTTCCTGATTCCAAGTCTTTCAATTAAGGAACGGTATCTTTCAATATCCGTTTTCTTCAGATAGCCCAACAAACCACGCCTCTGTCCGACCATCTTAAGAAGCCCCCTCCTGGAATGGTGGTCCTTCGGATTCTCCTTCAAATGCTCGGTAAGCTCCTGGATTCTTGCCGTCAACACCGCAATCTGAACTTCCGGCGAACCCGTATCGCCTTCCGACCTTGCGTATTCTTTGATAATTGCCGTTTTCTTTTCCTTAGAAATCATCGTTTTTCCTCCTGGTTTTCTTTACGCCAAATACTAAGACAGGGCCGGAGTTGTCCCATGACTGAGCATCGGCTGGATTTTCACACTTTGCTATCATAACATAGAATTACTTCCTTGTAAAGATTTTCTTTCTGCCGGCGAACGGCTAAAAATTTTTAGCCGTTCAGCTCATGGATGGTCTGTGCGATTTTCCGCAGTTTCCCGTCGATTTCCGTACTTACTACCGACATGCCTTCCGCCAGTTTCCGCACTTCCGTGGCAACCACGGCAAATCCCTTGCCGCTCTCGCCTGCCCTCGCCGCCTCAATGGAAGCGTTCAGCGCCAAAATGTTCTGCCGCTTGCTGAACCCGGCTATCTTAGCGGTACTTTCGTTTGCCGCCCCGATATCCTCCGCCGCTGCGGCAATCCCCTTCCGCAGCATTTCCAGTAAGCGGTCGTTCTTCTTTTCCTCATAACTGGAACGGACAAACATATTAATGACATCCCCCAAAAGGTTGGCGGATGCCTCAATTTCCGTCCTCGTCTTCACGTTTACCTTATGTAATGCCCGGATATATGCTTCCTCATCAATATCCAGTTCCCGCGCAGTCTGTCGGAATGCCTCCTCATCCGGGTTCTCCGGCAATACCTGCCCGCCGATGATACTTCCAAGCACCGTGCCGTCCGCCAGCGTAACCGGAATGCCGAAATCCACCAATCCTGCATGACAGGAATACACGCCTTTCCCCTCACGGTCGCATTTCGTGCAACGCCTGCATCCCTCCTCGCTCGCCCTCGTCAGTTTCATGCAGAAATCCGTAAAATTATAGCATTTACTGATATACTCCCCGTCGGCTCCTACCGCCACCGTCGCCAAACCCGTACATTTCGCCCAATTGTCCATAATGCTTTCAAATTTTTCCATGTCGCAAAAATCCTGAATTTTCATTGCATCCTCCTATTCCTCCCCCTTCATACGCAAAAAACCATATTTCCGCCCTTTCCGGCAAAAGCGGAATGCCCCGCCGCAGCCGGTCCCAAAGATTTATGATTTCATTATACAACACAAATCCTCTTGAAAATATGGTATATTTTGTACACTTTTATGCAATTTTTTTGATTATTTTTAAAAACCTTACGGGGTGTACAGCCAGGCAGGGGAACGCCTTTCTCCCCTGCCCGCCGCGCGCCCCGCTTTAATCCACCGGCAGAATCCTTACCACCTTCGCAGGAGTACGGTAATTATAGTTGGAAATCTTGATTCCCGTTTTCGGGCTGCTGGCATGGACCACCTGCCCGTTGCCGATATAGATTGCCACATGGTTAATCCTTCCGCCCTTTGCATAGAAAATCAAATCTCCCGGTTTCGCTTCCGCCATGCTGATCTTTGTTCCCGCATTCGCCTGCGCACCGGAAGTCCTGGGCAGGGAAATGCCGAAATTCCTGTATACGCTGAGCACGAAACCGGAACAGTCCGCCCCTTTTGTCAGGCTGGTACCTCCCCACACATAAGGATTCCCCACATACTGCTTCGCAAACTGGCACAAATCCACACGGATATTGGACACGCCCTGACCGTAAAGCAGCTCCGTCAGCGTAATGGCGCTTGCCAGTTTTTCCTCCAGCTTCACGTATTCCGCAGACACGTAATTCTCCTCATCGTCAATCATGACCTTCACCCAGTCATCCATCACTTCCACCACATCCAGTTCTTCCCCGCGCGGAACCATGGTAATTACCTCACACTCCGTATTGGGCTGTTCCCGTACCTTTAACGTTGTGGTGTCCACCACCGCCACCGTGGAAATCTCCTCCAGCGCCCTCTTTTTTGCATTCCAGCCGCTTAAAAGGAATTCGCTTTTCACATACCCTTCCACTTTGCCGGAACGGATATACGTCCAGCCGTTTTCCTCGGAAATCAGCTCACACGCCGCATTTTTCGGCAGTTTTCCCACCAGCTTGCCATCCTCGCTCGGCACTTTTCTGATATTCAGGTTATCGTCCACATTGGAAATTCCCAAATTGGTATATCCCCAAAGCGCCCCTTCCGCTTCCTGCGCCAAAGCCATATATTCTTCTTCCGACTTCTCCGCTTCCAAAAGGGCTGCCGCCCCCACCGGCCTGGACACCACTTCCTTAATGGACTCTGTCTCCACCGTATCCTCCCCATGCACATTGGGCATCACGCTGGGCGCCGCCGCATACACCGGACCGGTATACAATAAAATTCCAACCATACCTACACATACTGCTCCTGCTGCCATTCGCTTCATAATCATTAAGTCCTTCCAACCAAATTATCTTATCTATTCTTCATCCTTTGTTCTTCTGGATTCTTTCTGGTTCTTCCCACACCGTAACAAATCCCTTAATAATTATTACAAATTTGTTACATTTTATTACACACTTATTATAACAACTCCTCCCCCTCCTGTCAAACCCTTATGCATGAAAAATTTTGGTAAGTGGTAACAGTTAGCCTGAAATGTTATGTTCATAGGTGAGGGTGGACACCGGACGCAGAAGTCAGGAGCGGAATCCCCTGCCCGGTTTTTCCCTGCCGCCCCGCGCTTCCCTTCCGGTAGCTTTTCAAACCTGACAGCAAAAATGGGCTATTTCTAATTGTTCCCAAAGGGCGGTTTA
>CANTGP010000112.1 GCA_947653315.1 uncultured Lachnospiraceae bacterium | reverse complement strand
CCCTCCACATCGTTGACGCGGATGACGAACAGCTCCACCTCGTCGCCGACCTTCAAAATAGCCCTTATGGTAGTAAATTACATGAAATACCTCGACACCCTGGAATATTGAGACGGCATATGAAGACAATTCAGGCCGCCCTGCAAAATAATCACTCCTGTGCTGGGTAGAGAATAAAAAGAAACGTTATGATTCGGCATTCTTTTTTACCCAGCCCGTGTGTGGTTTTTTTAGTGGCCGGCAGCAGCACAACTGCCGGCCACTAAAAAAACCACGCACGGGCGTCCGCCCTTTCAAGTCTTCTCTGGGTAAAGCCATCCCGCATATTCCAGGATGGACTGGTTCTCCTTCTTATCCGCCAATGCCATCTGCTTGCGGTATTCCCTCGGCGGTACTTTCATGATTTTTATAAAAAAACGGTTAAAACTGGACACGGAATGGAATCCCGTGCTTTCCGAGATGTCCAAAATGGAATCCTCCGTGCTGCGTAGCAGCTTGCAGGCATTCATGATTCTTGTGTTGTTCACATGCTCTAAAGGGGAAATTCCCATAATTTCATGGAATACCCTGCGGAAATGCGTAGGACTCCAATGACAGAGTGTGGCAAGGTGTTCGATGGAAAAGGAGGATGCGTAATTTTGTTCGATATAGTCCAGGGCAGGAGCAATCATCAGGGCATTTTCGGCGGGGAGAAGGCGGCTGCTTCCGTCCGGCTGGATGGAATCGGCTTCATGCTGGATACGGTACAGTTCCACATAAAGGGCTAACAGCAGTCCGCGTGCACTGAGCTGGTAACCGGGTTTTTGGTTTTCCATTTCCGCAATGACCTGCAGAACCAGGGTATGTACCAAAGGATAGGAACTGCGGCTTAGGATATACTTGTAAGTCTGGCCGGACGGAAAGGATAAATCGTAGTTCCTCCAGGAATTGGGCAGGAGGTTGCGGAACAGTTCTTCGGGGTCCAGGTACAGGTAGGACCAGTGGCTCTCCGTACCTTTGGTGGAATAGGTGGTATGGGGGATGTTGCGCGGGATGCAGGTTACGTCCCCCTCTTTAAAGGGCAGGGGATTTCCGTGAAATTCCAAAGTGCCGCTGTCGCTGTGGCAGATACCGATTTCCAGACAATTGTGGAAGTGCAGGCGCCCGCTGGGGACATCGGAAATTTTCCAGTAATCGCCGGAAAGCAGGAGGGCGGGAAACTGCAGGGGGAGATAATAATTCCGGTATTCGGTAATGATTTTTTTGGGTTTTGACATGGGTCATATCCATCCTTTCCGTTATGGCAGTGTGGTTTCCTGCCGTATTTTTGTGCAATTTGCCTGCTTTGCCAATCATGCAGAAAAGTGATTTCAAAAAAATGAAAAAAGAAAAAAATTTCTAAGGAAATAATTGCCGAAAACTAAAAAAGCAAAAATTTCCACAAAAAAAGAGGTAAAAAAAGGGATATATGAAAAAAATGCACAATGCTTTTTGGCGGTGATTTAAAAATAGTATAACATAAATGGTCGTTTTTGCATAGTATTTAGAACTTAATGAATAGAAATGGGCAGGGCATTTTATATATAATAAATGAAAATAGGAAGTATGAAAAAGTGATTGGAAATCAGTGGAAGAATGGAGGAAGTGATAAGATGGCGAAAAGCAATGCCTCGGCATTACCGAAAGTAAAAAATACGATGTCATGGAAAAATTCTTTTAAAAGAGATTGGCAGTTATACCTGTTGCTTGCGTTTCCCGTATTGATGGTGATTCTGTTCAGCTACGCCGCCTATCCGGGTCTGCGCATGGTCTTTATGGACTATAAGCCGGCGAAAGGGTACGACGGAAGCGCATGGGTAGGGATGGAAACTTTCGTTAAGATTTTTAAGGATAAGGATTTCCACAGGGCGCTGCGCAATTCCGTGGTATTTAACCTGCTTGACCTGCTCATCGGGTTCCCGATGCCGATTATCTTGGCATTAATTTTGAATGAACTGCGGTTCCAAAGGTTTAAGAAGGTTTCCCAAACCGTGTTGTATCTGCCCCATTTCCTTTCCTGGGCAGTCATCGGAAGCGTGGCATATACCATGTTCCGTCCTTCCACGGGGTTGGCGAACATTGCCCTTATGAATTTGGGCGTGATTAAGGAAGGGATACCGTTCCTGACGGAGAAATGGCATTGGGCGGTTTCCTATCTGCTGATTGGCGTATGGCAGACCATGGGGTGGGGAACCATCATATACTTGGCGGCGATTACGGGCATCAGCGGGGAGCTGTACGAAGCGGCGATGATCGACGGCGCGAACCGTTGGAAGCGGATGTGGCATATCACCCTTCCGGGCATTAAGGGAACCGTGGTAACGATGTTGATTATGAACCTCGGACGTATCATGGGAAGTAACCTGGAACGTCTGACGGCGTTTGAAAACAGTCAGGTTAAGGATTTTCAGTACCAGTTGGCGGTTTACATATATGAAAAGGGTCTGCAGAACGGAAAATTCAGTATGTCCACGGCGGTAAACCTGTTCCAGTCGTTAGTAGGCGTCATGCTTGTGCTGATTGCTGACAGGGTTGCCAAAAAACTCGGCGAAGAAGGATTGTTATAGGAGGTGGCATAATGGCAAAGAAAAATGAGGAAGTAGTACGTGGGGCTGAGATGTCATCGCCGGATGGAAGCAGGGCAATCAGCAAATTCCGTGTCAGTGATTTGGTAATGATTATTTTTGTGACGGTGTTATGTGCCACTTGTGTCGTGCCGTTCCTCCATGTGGCGGCGAAATCCATATCGGCGGATAGTTACGTTATTGCAAAGAATATTTATTTTTGGCCGAAGGGAATTAATTTTGAAGCCTACAAATCCATTTTTAAGGACGGTACCTTGGTATATGCCATGGGATACAGCGTTTTGGTAACGGTGATTTTTACTGTTTTGGGATTGCTGGTATGTACCTGCGCGGCATACCCTCTTTCCAAAAAGAGGCTGAAAGGAAAGACGTTTTTTACCTTTGTATTGATGGTTCCCATGTACTTTACGGCCGGTATTATACCTTCCTATCTGTTGATGAAGGATTTAAACCTGCTGGACAATATGTGGGTATTGGTTTGGCCTTTGATTTATTCCCCGTATAACATGCTGATTATGAAGACGTTTTTACAGAGCAATATACCGGACAGTTTGGAGGAATCGGCGTTTTTGGACGGTGCAAGCAACATCCAGATATTGACGAAAATCGTGATTCCCCTGTCGAAACCGATTATCGCGACATTGGCGCTGTTTTATGCGGTAGGACGTTGGAATTCTTATGCGGACAATATGTACTACATCAAGACCGATAAGTTAAAGTTAGTGAACTATAAGCTGTACCAAATGGTTGCGTCGGCATCGGAGGCGCAGTCGGCAACCCTTTCCGAAGCGGCGGCAGTAACCAGTACGCCGGAGGTATTGCAGGCGGCATGTATTATGTTTGTAACGCTTCCCATCATCTGCCTGTATCCGTTTGCGCAGAAGTATTTCGTAAAAGGAGCCATGATCGGTGCGGTTAAGGGATAACGGAAGGCTGTGGAAAGGGGAACGGGAAAGGAACAGGAACGGTAGTTTTCCGGATAACCGGATTTACATAGACTACGCAAATTATTTTCAAATTTTTACAAAAAAGGAGGATTCATTATGAAGAAGAACTATCTTCAGAAGCTAATGGCAGGAGCGCTGGCAGGCGTTATGGCAATGAGCATGTTAGCAGGATGCGGCGGCGGAAACGCTGAGGAAACCACGGCGGAAACCCCGGCGGCTCCCGCGGAAACCAATACGGATACGAAAGAGGAAGCACCGGCTGAGACCCCTGCGGAAGCACCGGCGGAAACGCCCGCGGCAGATACGGCGGAAGCACCGGCAGGCGCGGCAGGCATGGAAAGCTGGGAAGCGTTTGCGGATAACGTAACGATTAAGATTCCCGTATATGACAGGGGCGTGGAAGGCGTACCCGCAATCGGCGAGAACTATTGGGAAACATGGATTCAGGAGAATTTCGGTGATAAATATAACATTACGGTGGAATTTGAGCCGATTACCCGTACGGATGTACTGACTTCCTATTCCCTGCTGGCGGCAGCGGACGACCTGCCGACCATCCTGATGGAATATGACTATCCGAAGCTGGCACAGTGGGCAAACGACGGTTATCTGACCACGTATGATTTGGACCAGTTTGCACAGATTGCGCCGACTTATTACAACCGGATGGTAGACCTTGACCAAATCCAGTATACGACCATGAACGATGAGCGTTATTTTGTACTGGCAGAAAGACCGTATTACAATACCAACTATACATTCGTAACCTTCTACCGTCAGGACTGGCTGGATCAGATTGGCTTGGACAAATATCCGACCACATGGGCAGACGAAAAAGCAATGTACCAGAAGTTAAAGGATGAAGGTATCTGCGATTACCCGGCAGGCGGCCATATGGCAAGCGAAGCGGGCGTGGACCAGAACTATGCATTCCGTGCTTATCCGCAGGATGAGCTTACATGGGCAACGGTAGGCCATTATGCAATTCCCGCTCTGAGCAGCGATGCACAGAAAGGTTTCCTTAAGAGGGAAAACGAACTGTATAATTTGGGCTTCAAGAACCCTGAATACTATATTACGGATGTGGAAACCGACAAGGCAAACTTTGTAAACGGCGACTGCCTGTTCTTCTCCGGATATATTTCCGCAGAAGTGGATTTCGTAAAGGCATTTTATGAGAAGAACCCGGACGGCAAGCTGGGTATTAAGATTTCCGAAAATGTGGTGGACAGTGCAGAGGGTACCGTACCTTACGCATTCCGTTCCAACAACCCTTGGGGTATGATGATCGGATTCTCCTCCCAGGCATCCGAAGACCAGATTAAGGCAGCCATGATGTACATGGAATGGATGACGCAGGAAGAAAACCTCTTTACCATGCAGTGGGGCGCGGAAGGCGAGCATTATGAGATGCAGGACGGACTTCCGGTACAGATTGAATATACGGGAAGCGACAAGACCCAGGGCTTCAACAACAACAAAGACTACTGGTGCGTAACCATTGAAGCAAGGACGGCAGGTACCATTGAAGATGTCATTGCAGCATCTTCGCCGAAGAACGTTCCTCAGGACTTTACGCAGGATATTATCGAGAACTACAAAGGACAGGTAGCGTTGGCGGAAGCAGGATATTCCGTTGTTGACTGTAACTATTCCGTGGTAATCGAAAGCGAAGGCGAGTATCAGGCAACCCTGCTTTCCCTCTATACGGAGTACAGGGATCAGCTCACCATGTGCAAGCCGGAAGAATTTGACGCATTATATGATGAACTGTCCCAGAAATACCTGGATGCAGGCTATCAGGATATTATTGACGAGAGAGCAGAAGCGTACAATGCAGGAAACAGTACAAAACTGCCCCAGTAATCCGATTTGGATTTCGTAAAAAAGAAGAACCGGATATCCGCAAGTGAAAAACAGCCCTTCGGTGAATACCGGAGGGCTGTATATGTATAGGGAGGACTGTCATGTTAAAATTGGATATTGATAAAAAAGAAATAGAAGAAGTCATTGACCGCATTGTTAGGAAAACCATGAATATGGATTTGACATGGGATTGGCCCTGCGGGGTGGCTTACTACGGAATCAGCGACGCGTGGGAAAAGACAAAAAAAGAAGAATACCTGACGCTGTTAAAAGACCGGGTGGATGAATTGATTGATTTGGGGCTTCCCAAGGTATGGACGGTGAATGCCTGTGCCATGGGGCACTGTCTCGTGACCTTGTATCAGGCGACCGGGGAACAGAAATACTATGATATCCTGATGAGTAAGGTGGAATTTATCACCAAAGATGCCCTGCGGTTCGGGGACCGCGTCCTCCAGCATACGGTTTCCGCCAATAACGATTTCCCGGAACAGGCATGGGCGGATACGCTGTTCATGGCGGCGTTCCTGCTGCTGCGAGTGGGCGTGATGAATAAAGATGAGGATATGATTAACGATGCGCTGAACCAGTATTACTGGCACATCAAATACCTGCAGAATCCAAGCAGCGGTTTTTATTACCATGGCTATAACAATATTGAAAAAAACCATATGTCCGGCATTTACTGGGGCAGGGCCAATGCGTGGGCGGCGTTTACCATGTCGAAGGTAGGGGATGTGCTTCCGGAGTGTTATCTGTATCCGAAATACATGGATGTGGCAGGTTCTTTAAACGAACAGCTTGCGGCGCTTAAGACCGTGCAGACGGAAAACGGGCTTTGGCGGACGATACTGGATGACGGGGAATCCTATGAGGAGATATCCGCATCGGCAGGCATTGCGGCAGCCATGCTGACGAGGGGGAACCCGCTTCATTCCAAGTATGTGAACAAAGCGGTCAGGGGGTTGTTAAATAACGTAAGCGAGGACGGAAAAGTCATGAATGTTTCGGCAGGAACGGCGGTCATGAGGGATCGGGAAGGCTACCGGGGCATATCCAAGGATTGGATTCAGGGATGGGGACAGGGATTGGCGCTTGCCTTTTTCTCCACGCTGCTGGTGTACGATACGATTGAAAAGGACGGGGCGCTTTGATGTTTGACAAAATATTCCTTTTTGGGGATAATAAAGATACAGGACAGTCATGGATACGGGTGGGACGCGGGGATTTGTACCGTGCGGATACGGGGTATGGGTTTGTGACGGAAAGAAACCGGAGGGAAGACGGTTTGCTCCGGGTTCCCGAACTGAATTCCGCGTTTGACACGCTGTATTGGTACCGGAACGAAGATATGACCCGGATTGGGGAAGACGCTTCGGGATGTTATGTGGATTCCGACGGTATTATGGCGGAATATGCAGGGAAAATGGGTCAGGAGGAAGCCGCCCGCGTAAATGCGGGCGAGAAACGCAGGATTCCCCTTTGCTTTAAATGCAGGGTGCCGCATCAGGGAAATTACCTTGTGACGGTGCACGCGGATGCGGGGGAAGCCCTGGGGAAAACGTTTGTGTTTGAGGGCAGGCGGAAACTGGTATTTGCCGGTGGGGTTCCGGCGGGGAAGGAACTGCACCTTACATTCCGGGTGAATGTATGCGACATTATCCCGCGGGGGCAGACGGAAGCCTTTGAGGACCGGACCGTGGATATTACCGTTGTTGCCGACAGACCGCGCGTGAGCCGGATTAGCGTGGAGGAAACGGAATGCCCTACCCTGTACATTGCAGGGGATTCCACGGTGACGGACCAAAGCGCGGAATATCCTTATGCGGCGGGCACCAGCTATGCGGGCTGGGGGCAGATGCTTCCGGCATACCTGAAGGGGAACATTGCGGTGTCCAACCATTCCCATTCGGGGCTGACGACGGACAGTTTCCGCAGCGAGGGACATTATGCCATTGTGGAAAGGGAAGGTAGGTGCGGGGATTTCATCCTGTTCCAGTTCGGCCATAACGACCAAAAGCTGGCGGAATTGAAAGCGGGGGAAGGATACCGGGATAATCTGTGCAGATACATCCGGGAAAGCCGGGAAAAGGGGATGTATCCCCTTTTGGTGACGCCCCTTGCCAGAAATTCCTGGAAGGGTAACGGCGGCTGTTATAACGATTTGCTGGAAGAATATGCCGGGGTGTGCATGGAAGTGGGGGAGGAGACGCAAACACCGGTGCTCGACCTTCACGGATGCAGTATGGAGTGGATTAAGGAGCTTGGGCTGGAAGCCGTGAAACCGTATTTTTACCCGGGGGATTTTACCCATACCAACGATTACGGGGCATACCGGATGGCGGGTATGGTTGCGCGCGGAATCCGGAAGGTTTGCGGGGAAGCGATGTCCCGGACGGATGGGACAGGGGGATACCGGATGCTTTCGGAGCTGGCGGCAGGGGCGCAGGATATGCCTGCCTGGGAGCCGGAGTGCGGCATCGTGCTTCCGGTGAAGCCGGAATGTTTCGGCGATATCGAAAATCCGGACGGTGAGGAAGATCCGTTTGCGGGATTTGACCGGCTTTCGGAACCTGCCAGCCGTGCGGATATCCTTGCCATGATCATAAAGGCTTTGCATTATTTTCCCGTGAATGTTTATAACGATATGTTCCGGGATGTGGTGGGACACGAGTGGTATGCCGGGACGGTGGAATGCGCCTGGCAGAACGGTATCATTGCGGAAGGGCTTGTGGAAGACGGTTGTTTTTACCCGGAGAGGGCGGTTACGCTGGAGGAATTCCTTGTGCTTGCCGTGGGCGCCTATCAGGGACGGCGGAAGCTGCCGGAAGAAAGGGAGTGCGTTTATGACGGAGTATGCCGTGATTTTGCAAGACCTTACGTGCGGGCGGCATGCAGTTTGGGACTGGCAGGGAATGACGGAAGCGGCAGGCTGGACGAAATCCTTACAAGGGGTGAAGCCGTGTTGATGTGCCGGAAAATGAAATTGCAGTAGTAAAATTG
>CANTGP010000111.1 GCA_947653315.1 uncultured Lachnospiraceae bacterium | reverse complement strand
TTGCGTCATATCCGTTCATCACCGGCATTTGGACATCCATGAGAATGGCGTCAAACTCTCCCTCCCCGGACTGCGCAAAACGCTCCAGCGCCAGTCTGCCGTTCTCGTTAATCTCGCATTTAGCGCCTTCCATTGACAGAATTTCGGATAAAATCTCCGCATTAATTTCATTATCTTCCGCAGCAAGGAAATTCAAGCCTTCCAAACCGTTTTCTTCCCCGCTTTCCGTTTCGGGGGTTCTTCCGGATTCCCCTGCCCGCATTTCCATGATTTTTTCCTTTAACGCGGATATGAAAAACGGTTTCATAAGAACTCCCGTATAACCCAGCCGGAGAGCTTCTTCCATGCCGTCCGCGTGTTCCGTGCCGTCCGCGCCATAGGTTGTCATAAAGAGAATGGGCGCCGGTTCCGGCAGAACCTCCCGGATCCTCTTTATTGTTTGGATGCCGTCCATGTCCGGCACGGCCCAATCCAGCATTAACATATGGTATGTCCTTTCCGTACCGCTGACATTCCTAATCCCGTGTAATGCTTCTTCCACGCAGGATACCGTGTCCGCCACAATTCCCATACCGCCCAAAAGCGTCTGTATGCTCCTTCCTTCCCGCACATCCGGCTCCACAAACAGGATACGGGAGATTCCGCTTTCCTCCCAAAACTTCTTATCCGCCTGTCCTTCCGGTATACGGAACTCCAAATCCACCCGGAACAGACTGCCTTTATCCACCTCACTGGTCACTTCTATGGTTCCGCCCATCAGCTCCACGATATTTTTCGTAATCGCCATGCCAAGCCCGGTACCCTGCACCTTGTTCGTGGTGCTGTTTTCCGCCCTTGTAAACGCATCGAAAATGGTCTTTAAATATTCCGGCGTCATTCCGTATCCGTCATCCTCCACTTCGATACGGATATGCTCAAACTGGCTGGACCGCTGCTTTAACCCGATCATGCGGAACCAGATATTTCCCCCTTCCGGCGTATATTTTACGGCATTGGAAAGCAGGTTAATGAGAATTTGGTTAATCCTCGTCTCGTCGCCAATCAGGTATTCGTGTTTCACGTCCGTAACTTCCACATGGAATTCCTGTGACTTGGCGCCTGCCATCGGACGCACAATCGCATCCACGGAGGAAACAAGGTCGTTTAAGGTAAACTCCTCCACATTCAGAACAACCTTTCCGCTCTCTATTTTTGAAACATCCAAAATATCGTTAATCAGGCTGAGCAAATGTTGTCCGGACGCCATGATTTTTTTCGTATATTCCCGCACCTTATCCGGGTTCTCCGCATCCTTGGCAAGCAGGGTGGTAAAACCGATTACCGCATTCATCGGCGTGCGGATATCATGGGACATATTGGAGAGGAACGTCGTCTTGGAATTGCTTGCCATCTGTGCCGCCTGCAGCGCTTCCGTCAGTTGTTTGTTATGCAGTTCCCGTTCCGCTTCCCGCTCTTTCCGTATTTTTATCTGCTGCCGCTGGTTCAAGTAATACAGCACGCAGCAAAGGAAAAAAGCGGCAAGCATGGCCGTCACCACGATAAGGATATTTTGGTTTACCGCCTTTCCCTCCTGCTGGATGGCTTCGATGGGTACGTAACCGATCAGGTAAATCGTACCGCCGTTTACCGTCCACATGTAATTCAGGGCGCGTTTTCCCCTGATATCATGGTAAAACATGATATTTTTCCCGTTTGCCACGCATTCTTCCACCTCGGCACGCAACGGCTCCTCCCGGATATCGTTTGCCCTGTAAAAATCCTCCAGGTTCAGATGCCCCGCATTCCGCTCACCCATCCCCCTTGGTTTGAGTACGAACCGTTCCGTTTTGGCATCCATAATATAAAGAAGGGCGCGCTTATTATAAAATCCGTCGGGCAGCGATTTATCCAGGGAATCATACGTATACTCCACGTAAAGCGTCCCAATCTCCCTGCCATCCTTTTCCACCGGACATTTGATGGCATATGCCCATGTCCCCATATAGTTCAGGTAAGAATGGGAAACCAGCAGTCCGTCCACTACTCCGCCCGAAGAAAAATCCAGCCCTTCCTCGGAAAAAACTTCCCCCGTGCTGGAAATTCCTTCCGTTTCCCCCGCACGGATAAACGCAATCTTCACCATCGTCTGGTTCTTCCTGTAGGATTGGACATACTCCTCCGGTTCCCCCCGTTCCGCAATTTCCTGTGCCATCAGCTTTTGGAATTCCGCTTCCTTATTCAAAATTGCTTCTATGGTAGACTTGATCAGATCCAGGCTTTCATTCAGGTTTTGGATTGCCGCCATTGACATTTCCATTGATATTTTATACGATACCGAGAAAACCACCGCCCCTAAAATACCAAAAACAAGTATGATGGAAAGGAGCAGGGAAAAACTTTTATCCGCTTTGTATTTATTCCATATCCCTTTTGTCTTAATCCATTTCATCTACAATCTCCAAACGATTCACTGTTTGCCATTTTACAGATATTTAGGTATAATATTTATATTATACCTTTCCCCTTCTTTTTGTGTCAATAGAACCATAGTCGGGCGGGGAAACCATAAGTAACAGTTCAGCCCAAAAATATGCAAAGGTTGAAAAGAATCCGCAATAAAAATACAACATTCCAAAGGAGACAAAACCATGTGGACAGCCGGTAATTGGAAAGATTATGAAGTCCTTGACACTTCCTCAGGGGAAAAACTGGAGCGCTGGGGAGACTACCTTCTCGTGCGCCCGGATCCCCAGGTTATATGGAATACGCCGAAAAAAAATGCCGGATGGCAAAAGAGAAACGGACACTACCACCGCAGTTCCAAAGGCGGCGGCGAATGGGAATTTTTTAACCTGCCAAACGAATGGGAAATCCGCTACGGGGAACTTACGTTCCGTTTAAAACCGTTCAGCTTCAAACATACCGGACTGTTTCCCGAACAGGCGGTAAACTGGGACTGGTTTTCCGGCCTGATCCGCCATGCAAAACGGCCCGTGAAAGTCCTGAACCTTTTCGCCTATACGGGAGGGGCCACGCTTGCCGCCGCCAAGGCGGGCGCACAAGTAACCCATGTGGACGCTTCCAAAGGAATGGTCACATGGGCAAAGGAAAACGCCGTATCCTCCGGTCTCGGCGATGCCCCCATCCGCTGGCTGGTGGATGACTGCGTGAAATTCGTGGAACGGGAAATCCGCCGCGGAAATACTTATGATGCCATCATCATGGACCCGCCTTCCTACGGACGCGGGCCGAAAGGGGAAATATGGAAGATGGAAGAAAACATATTCCCCTTTTTGGAACTGACGGCGCAGATTTTATCGGAAAACGCCCTTTTTTTCCTAATCAATTCCTACACCACGGGACTGCAGCCCGCCGTACTCTCCTACCTGATTCATACCGCCATCGTCCGCAGGTTCGGCGGACATGTGACGGCGGATGAAATCGGGCTTCCGGTCAGGGACAGCGGACTCATCCTGCCCTGCGGCGCATCGGGACGCTGGCAGGGATAGGATGAAAAGGGGAACCCACTAAAACAAATCCGCCAGCATAAACCCATAGGATACAATCCAAATAAACCCAAGCACAATCTGAATTGCCGTATAAATCAGGTATGCCTTAAAGAAATTGGATTTGCTTTTCTTTTCCTTATCACTGAATGCCCATACGAACATAAGCACAATATTTACGCAGGGAACCAGCATCAGCAGAAGGCTTACCAGCCATTCGCCCATTTTAACCGGCACTTCCATTTCCTGCTCGTAGCCGCCCTGGGAAGAATACTGGTACTGGCCCTGTCCGTAAGGATTCCCCTGGTTCCCGTACCCGTAATTGGGATTCTGACCCTGCCAGCCGTTCCCGTAATTCGGACCGCCCTGATTTTGGTTTCCATTTCCATTTCCATATCCATTTCCATATCCGTAATTCGGAGTGCCCTGATTGGCGTCCTGTCCGCCTGCCATATCCGACTGGCCGGCATATGTATTGTCTTTGTCCAAACTTACCTTGTTGGAATTGGAAGACCCGTTATCTCCATTAAAATTGTTATAATTGTTATCCACTTTCTTACTCCTCCTGTTTTCTTATTCTCATTTTTTATTACGTACTTTCCTTTTCCGAATAACTTTGCCATTATATCATATTCCCAACAGCCTTTGCAAGATTTCCTTATAAAACGGTACCGCCTTCTCCAAAAAATTTCCCGGCGTATACACATACGGAGGGCGGTTTGGGAACAAAACCGTCATGCGGTACCCGTAAACCGCAAGCAGACACAGGCACAAAACGGCCGTACCGGATTTCAATCCCCAAATCTTTTTCCCCAGCGCATACCGCATCACCGCGCAGTAAACCAAAAAAAGCAGCACAAAAACCGCCATGGGGTTCATCCTCCATGCCCTTTCCCACTGGCCCGTAAGCAAAAAAAGGAAAGCGCGCGTCATTCCACAGCCCGCACAAGGCAGTCCCGTGAAAAGTACCACCGGACAGAACGCATGAAATACCAAATGCACCGTTATATAATATGCCGCAAAAACCAGTATCCCGATCCTATAATCCCGCAAATCCCTGAAAATCCGTCCTGCCACTGCCTTGACTCCCCGTTTTTCCCTGTTTTTTTCCGGCATGGTCCGCTCCTTTCCGCCCCGGATTCCTCCGCATCCATGCATTTATACCGGATGCCTCGACGATGCCGCAACCGCCGGGCCGGAGCACCCATGCATTTTAAAACCTCGGTACACCGCCGCAGCACAAACCGCCCCCGCCGCAGCACAGATTGCAGAACAGGTTTGCAAGACAGAGCCGGAAACACATATTCCCGCTTCCCGCATAGGGATTGCCATAGGCATACTGCCGCTGCCTGTACTGCATACCCCCGTTTTCAAACCGGTATACCAGACTCCGGTAGTCCATGTTCTGCGGCTCCAAGGCTGCCGCCCTTTTCGCATGTTCCACTGCAGCCACCATATTCCCAAGCCCCGCATGGGAAAGCGCGCTATAATAATACCATCTTGCACCCCTTTCCCCCATACTGTCAAGTACCGTTCTCGCTTCCTTATAATATCCGTTCCTTACATAATTGCCTGCCGCCCGCAGATGCCCGTCTTCCTCATAACCGGTCGTGGCGCCGCCAAAGCCCCCAAAATCGCCGAAACCACCGAAACCACCAAAGCCGCCGAAACTGCCGAAACCACCGTTTCCGTAACTGCCGCTTCCGGCGCCGCCCGCGCCGTTCCCGTACCCGCCGAAACTGCCGTAGCCCTGTCCCCCATAGCCTTCCGTGCGTTCCTTCATAATCTGTCCGTAGGCTTCCTGTACCTGCTTGAAGGTTTCCTCCGCCTGCGCCTTGTTCGGATTATTGATGTTGGCGTCGGGATGATATTTCCTGCTGAGCGCCCTGTATGCCTTTTTAATCTCCTCCTCGGAGGCATCCTCTGCCACGCCGAGGACCTGATATGGATTCCTCATTGCCCTTTTCCTGCCTTTTCTGCCGCTTCCCGTTCTTTCCTTACTTTCTCAAACCGGTACCATACGCCGGAATATAAGATATTTCTTAAGATTGCGGTATTTTCCAAAATGGGAAGTTTTTCAAATTCCCTGGAGCATTCCGACATCATCAACACCAAAATCCCCCTGCACTGTTCCTCAAAATCGGGATTCCCGTACCAATCCCGCAGCGGATTATAGCTTCCCGTTTTGATGTCTTTTTCCACATCCTCGTAAGCATCGCACAGATATATAAATTTCCCTAAATACATACCAAGGCGGTACAGACATTCTTTCCATTCGTCCTCCCGGTAAACCATAATTTGTGCCATAACTTCCCCGAAAAGCCGCGACATCTCATCGATGTCGGTGCAGCCTTCTTTTTCCCTGCGCGTAAGCTGGCGCATGGCTGTCTCGATGGCACGCACTTTGCCGCCGTATCTCCTCCCCACCGCACGGTATCCCTTTTCCAGCAGCCCCGCATAAATCCGTTTTCCGCACTTCCGGTCATCCTGCCAGTCGTCCAGGCA
The DNA here is from genome assembly GCA_947653315.1 of uncultured Lachnospiraceae bacterium. Classification (GTDB taxonomy): domain Bacteria; phylum Bacillota; class Clostridia; order Lachnospirales; family Lachnospiraceae; genus Kineothrix. The sequence continues at coordinate 2,434 of CANTGP010000111.1, read as the reverse complement.
TTTATAATAAGTCAGAAGGATATTCATATCCGCCGCATATTCCGTACATTCGTTTTTCTTCACCGTATGCTTATCCAAAGGATGGGCGATGCATTTGCAGCTCTCCGTCACCGTGTCCGGTTCATACAGACCGGACAGCAGTAAAATGACAAACGTCATGTCATAGGACAGCGAAAGCTGCCCCGTCAGCCCGTACTTCTCTTTCAGCAAACGGCACAGCCCGCAATAGTAGGCATGGTAAATATCAAATTCCTTGAATTTCATGTCTCCCTTGTTGACAATCACGTAACCGAACATAACCGCTCCTCCCAGTAACCGGTCCCCTGCGGCAGTCCGCCGCCCGGACTGCCGCACCTGTTTCCCCTTATCCTACCGCTTTACCGCAGGAATGGCAATAAACGCCTTATAAATAATTTATTAAAATTTACGGATGCATGTTTTTTACTGCACTGAAAAACAAATCCTTTTGGCTGAGAAGAAACAGCCTGCGGCTTTCCGGGATACCCAGAATCAGGAACGTATCCTCTTTGGAAGATACGATACGCCCTTCCGCGTCCACGTAACAGGTCGTCAGTCCCAGCCTCCCGGCCTTCAGCCGGAACACATCCTCCGTCATCGTAAATGTCAAATCCTCCGCATCCTCATCCTCCAAGAAGTCTTCCTCCACGACCTGCAGGCGGCTGCCGTACCTAGGATCTAAGGCATGTCCGGGGAAGATTTCCACCTCCGGCTCCATCCCTTGCGTTTCCGCCGCCTTCCTCACCCTTTCCGCAAAGAGCCTCGCCTGTTCCTCCCGTCCGTTTTCAAAAATACGGATTTTCTCCTGCCCCTTAAGGAGCCGTACCAATTTTTCCTCCGAATGGACTACCGGATGAATCTTATATTCTTCCGCCCTGCCCGTCTTCCCGTAAAGGGCATCCATATAGGCGTGCATCACCGTTTTCGACCTGTTTTCTTCCCCCAGGAAAAGGTCATTGCAGACCACGTCAAAAATCCGCTCCAGGAAAACCTGGCACATACCTTCCCGGTTTTCTTCCGGCGTATATTTCATGAAAAACCGGATCCAGTTCCTCCATGTGTAATAAAGGGGAAACGTATTGACGCTTTCCTTTTTCGCCCCCATGCTGTGCAGCACCTTGGAACGCCCGACGGATGCCACCTTATATCCCGCACGGTTACAGCGAAGCCCCCATTCCGTATCATCCCAATAGAGGAAATTTTCCTCCGGCAGTGCGCCGATTTCCCGTACCACAGAGGTCCGCACCAGCACGGAACAGGCGGCTACCGCATCCGAATAGACCACTTCCGGCATACTCCCGTCCTCCAAACGGTTAAAATATTTCGCCTCGCAGCAATATTCTTCCCACACGATATCGATACCGAACTGCTGCACATAATCCGGGTCTTCCATATGGTAGACTTTAGAGCCGCACATCCCCGTCCCCGGATGCGACTCCATAAAGGCATACAGTTCCCCGATGGCATTCTCATCCACCAGCACGTCGTTATCCAGGCACCAAATATACTCGTACCCTTTTCCCACCGCATACCGGATGCCCGTATTGAATCCGCCGCTGCCGCCGAGATTTTCCTTATTTACGATTAACTGCACCTTACTGCCGTACTTTTCCCTTATCTTCGCCACCGAATCGTCCGTGGAAGCATTATCCACCACGATAATGTCGAAATCCCGGAATTTGGATTCCAGCACACTTTGGATACAATCCGTTACGTATTTACTTTTGTTGTAATTGCATATGACTGCCGCTATTTTCTTCTTTCCCATCCGTACCTGTCCTTCCCGCTTCCCCTTGTTTGGTCTGCACTCGTCTCCCACGTAGGAATGTCCCAAGGCAACACTTATATGTTGTGTCACCGATGATTCCATTATACTATGAAACCATCAGGAACACAATGTTTTCTTCTTACGGGACACGGAAATCGATATGAGGATTATATCCCCTTAATGAAAAAGATTATAACCCCCATACTGATAACTGTCAAACAGGGGGAACATCCATGATAGTATTCGATAAATTATGGGCAGTCATGCAGGCACAGGGCGTGTCCACCTATCAGCTAAGGGAGAAGTGCGGCATCGACAGCAAAACCATCCGGCGGCTGCGGGCAAATGAAAATATGGAAACGAAAACCTTAAACAAATTATGTACCGTTTTACATTGCGGCTTGGGTGACATCGCGGAATACATCCCCGATGATACTCAGTGAGAAGAAATATTCAGCCTGAAATGTTATGGTCGGACGCGGACGCACGGACGGGAGTTTTTTGCGGGACAGCGGCAGCGGGATTGCCTGTCCCGGTTTTCCGTGCACTTTTTCCGGCAGGTTTTTCTAAACAGAATGGGGCAAGTTATCACTGGCTACGGTCGCCCTCTATCGGCATCCTTGCCGAATCGGGCTAAATCGGGCATCC
>CANTGP010000110.1 GCA_947653315.1 uncultured Lachnospiraceae bacterium | reverse complement strand
GACGAACACGGTATTTTAATACCGTGTGAGGAGTTTCGCCGCCGTGGTCATAAACTGCCGTTTGGAAACAATTAGAAATAGCCCATTTTTGCAGTCAGGTTTGAAAAGCTACCGGCAAGGGGAGCACAGGGCGGCAGGGACAAACCGGGGCAGGGTATCCCGTTCCTGGCTTTTGCGTCCGCCTTACCCACGGCCACAACATTTCAGGCTGAACCGTTACGTTCCGAATTCATCATATCATTTGACAAGGTCTCACGCATTTCCTATAATAAATATGATAAAATAAAGATGATAAATAACTGCCAAAAGCCAAAACGCGCCGGAAACACGCTCTAACCAAAAAAGTCAAATTTCCCAGGAGGACATGCACAGATGGATATCATGGATGCAGCGCTCAACATCAACAAAAACCGTGAAGACGACATCCTCGCCCGCCTTACCACCGTTTGGGGCGAAAACCTTTCGCCGGACCATGTGCTGGAAGAATACCCGCGCCCCCAGTTAAAACGGGACAATTATCAAATCCTCAACGGTTACTGGAACTACGCCATTACCAATTCCTCCGCCGCCCCTTCCGCCTATGACGGACGGATTCTCGTACCGTTTTCCCCGGAAAGCATTCTGTCGGGCGTGGAGCGCCAGTTAAAACCCCATGAATACCTTTGGTATGAACGGAACGTTTCCGTCACGCCGGAAGAATACCGTTCCGGCAAAAGACTCCTGCTCCACTTCGGGGCCGTTGACCAGTATGCCGTCGTTTACGTAAACGGAAAGAAGGTCTGCACCCATATGGGCGGTTACCTGCCCTTTGAGGCGGATATTACGGACTCCATACAGGAAGGCGATAACTCCTTAACACTGCGGGTATGGGATACCAGCGATACTTCTTACCACAGCAGGGGCAAACAAACCTTAAAACGGGGCGGCATGTACTATACCGCACAAAGCGGCATTTGGCAGACCGTATGGACGGAATGGGTGCCAAAGGCGCATATCCGCAAACTGTACCTGACACCGGATTATGACAAAAAAGAGCTGGAAATACGTCTCTTGGTTTCCGGCAGGAATGCCCTTCCCCTGCGCATACGGGTTTTGGCGGGAGAACGCTGCATTTATGACGGTTCCTGTGACACTGCGGACGGACAGGAACGGTTTTTGGCAACGGTTCCCCTTTCCGAACGGCATCCCTGGACGCCGGACACCCCTTTCCTGTACGGGCTGCGCCTGCAATACGGGGAGGATACCGTGGAAAGTTATTTTGCCATGCGCTCCTTTACCGTGGAGCCGGACCAAAACGGGATTATGCGCTTCTGCCTGAACCACAAACCCTGTTTCCTGAACGGCGTACTGGACCAGGGTTACTGGCCCGACGGTCTTTACACCGCACCTTCCGACGAAGCGCTTGTATACGATATCCGTACCATGAAAGAACTTGGCTTTAACATGATGCGCAAACACATTAAAATCGAAGCCGCCCGCTGGTACTACCACTGCGACCGTCTCGGCATGATTGTGTGGCAGGACATGGTCAGCGGGGGAGCCCGTTATTCCCTGCCCTTGGTCTGCTATTTCCCGACCCTGTTCCCTGCCGCGTCCAACCATGTAAAGGACGGCAATTACAAACTGTTCGGAAGGGATTCCAAAGCGGGACGCAGGGAGTGGACGGCGGAATGCATGGAAACCGTGGATTATCTCTATAACGTCCCCTCCATCGCCGTATGGGTTCCCTTCAATGAAGGCTGGGGACAGTTCGATGCCAACAAAATCACGGAAATGATAAAAGAAAAAGACCCCACCCGTCCGGTAGACCATGCCAGTGGTTGGTTCGACCAGAAAGGCGGGGATTTCAAAAGTATCCATAATTATTTCCGCAAGCTGGGAGTGGTCAACGGCTCCCGTGCCTGCGCCATCTCCGAATACGGCGGGTATGCCTGCCATGTCAAGGATCATTCCAGCGTGGAACGGGTCTTCGGATACCGTAAATTCGATACCCTGCCGGAATTCGCCCGCGCTTTCCGCCGGCTGATGGAGCGGGAAGTGTTCCCCCTTGTAGGCAAGGGACTCAGCGCCGCCGTTTACACACAGGTATCCGACGTGGAGGAAGAAGTCAACGGTCTGCTGACCTACGACCGGAAAATATGCAAACTCCGTTAAAAACAGGCATTTACGCAAGGTCCGGTGCGGAAGGAGCAAACAAACGCTGCAGTTTCTTCTTCACATGCAGGTAAGCAGGAATCAGGAACGCATCGGCAAATATCCACGCCAACGGACTGGCAAAGCATACGCCAATAAAACCGAACGCCGGTACCAGGAACAACCCGGCAAGACTCCTTGCCACCATTTCGCACACGCCCGCAAGGATGGCAAGGGTACCGAACCCCATCCCCTGTATCATGAAGCGGACGATATTCACCAAAGCCAGCGGAATGAAAAAGGCGCTGTTGACAATCAAAAGAAGCCTTGCATTTTCCAAAAGCTCCGGGCTTGCCGCATCGATAAACAGGGCGGCAAGCCGGTCGCCAAACAACGACAGCACCGCACAGGCAAGCAGGGAATACACCGAGCCAAGGATTACGCACGCTTTCATGCCCTGCCCCAGCCGGTCCAGCTTCTTCGCTCCCACGTTCTGCCCGCCGTAAGTCGCCATCGTGGAACCCATGGCATCAAAGGGACAGCAGAAAAACATGCTGACCTTGCCTGCCGCCGTTACCGATGCCACCGCCACGGCGCCCAGTGTATTCACCGATGTCTGTAAAATCACGCTCCCGATTGCCGTAATGGAATACTGCAGCCCCATGGGAATCCCCATGCCGCACAGCGTCGCCATATGGGACGGATTCGGCTTCCATTCTTCTTTTTTGATATGCAGCAGCGGAAACTTCTTAATCATGTACAAAAGACACAAAACGCCGGATACCCCTTGGGAAACCACGGTCGCCAGCGCCGCTCCCGCCACGCCCATACCGAAATTCAGGATACACACCAAATCCAGCGCAATATTTAACAGGGAAGACAGCGTCAGGAATACCAAAGGCGTTTTACTGTCCCCCATGGCACGGATAATGCCGGACAGCATGTTATAAAGGTATGTGGCCGGAATGCCGATAAAAATAATCAAAATGTAAATATATGCATGTTCAAAAATATCCTCAGGCGTTTTCATGAGCGTCAGGATATTCCGGCAAAGCATCGAAGTCGTAAACGTCATCACCACGGCGAAAGCGATGGAAAGCCACATGGCATTGGCCGTAAACTGCCGCAGTCCCGAATAATCCTTTGCCCCGAACTTATGCGCCAGCGGTATGGCAAATCCGTTGCACACACCCATGCAGAAACCGATAATCAAAAAATTCACGGAACCGGTACTCCCCACGCCCGCCAGCGCATTTACCCCCAAAAAGCGCCCGACGATTACCGTGTCCACCACACTGTAAAACTGCTGGAACAAAAAGCCGAATAAAAGCGGAACGGAAAATCCCAGTATCAGCTTCATCGGCGAGCCCTGCGTCATATCCCTTGTCGTATCTTTCGCCATTTCCTTTTCCCAACCTTTCCTTTTCCATAATCTCCCCGGCTTACATTCCGATGCAAACCGTACCTATTATGCGACTTTACGGTTGGTCTGTCAATAGGGAAAATAGTGATGAAAATTCCTTCCAAATTATATGGTTATATGGAATAATCCACCACTCCTTCCCGCGCTTTTCGGCGCTCCATCAGGTCGCCGATGGTCACGCCGTCCACCACACGGTTGATTGCGGCATTTAGCTCTTTCCACACGCCCAGGGTTTCACAGGTATCGCAGCGTTCGCACTCGTTGACCTCGTCTTCCAAACATGCCACGGGACAGAGCGAGCCTTCGGTCAGGCGCAGGATCATCCCCACCGTATAGGAATGGGGATCCCCGGCTATCCGGTAGCCGCCCTGCGCCCCCCTCGTGCTTTTCACGTATCCGGCTTTGTTCAGCACGGAAATAATCTGCTCCAGATATTTTTCCGATATTCCCTGACGCTCCGCAATCTGCTTCACCTTTATGTGTTCCCCTGAATTATGCAATGCCAAGTCCAACATGACCCTTACCGCATAACGCCCTTTTGTGGAAATTTTCATCCCAGCCCTCCTCCTGCCAGCGCTTTTTAATCAAAAGGTACTACCGAACCCTGGTATTTCTCATTGATGAATTTCTTTATTTCGTCGGATTTGAGTACGTCCACCAAAGCCTTCACGCCTGCGTTTTCCTCATTTCCTTCTTTCACTACAATTACGTTTACATAAGTCTTCGCCGCTTCGGAATCGGATGTCTCGTAAGCAAGCGCATCGGTCTGCGCATTCAATCCTGCCTGGAGCGCATAGTTTCCGTTAAGCACCACGAAGGAAGTCTCCCCTATGACCCTTGCCACCTGTGCGGCCTCCAGTTCCACGATTTCCACGTTGTGGGGATTCTCCGCAATGTCATTCTTTGTTGCCTCGATGCCCGCGCCTTCCTTTAACGTAAGTATCCCGTTGTCCTGCAGAAGCAGCAGCGCCCTCGCTTCATTGGTGGTGTCGTTGGGAATGGCAATCGTTGCGCCGTCGGATATGTTCGCGAGATCGGATTCCGTGCCGCCGTAAATCCCAAGCGGCTCATAATGAATTTCCCCCACATTTACAAGGTGCGTGCCGCGCTCTGCGTTAAAGCTGTCCAAATAGGGGGTATGCTGGAAATAATTGCAGTCAAAATCCCCCGCTTCCACCACTTCATTGGGCTGCACATAATCGTTAAATACCGTCACCTGCAAATCCCAGCCCTGCTCTGCCAAAACCGGCTTCGCCGCTTCCAGAATTTCCGCATGGGGTACTTCCGTGGCCGCTACGGTAATGGTCCCGCCGTCTTTCGATGCCCCGCAAGCCGTAAGCGTGCCCGCCGCTAAGACAGACGCTAATACACCCGCTAAAATTTTCCCTTTTACACTTCCTAATCCAAATCTCTTTGCAGCTTCCTTTTTCATAACTTTTCCTCCTCTTTTTCTGTTTTCCCCTTTATTCCTTTTCCTTTATTCTTTTCTTTATTCCTTATTCCTTTTTCCTAATTCCCTTTTTTATATCCCATTCCACGGATACCTGTTCCATGGGCGCATATTTACGGGCGCTTGTCTCCGGATACCGCTTCCGCATTTCCCGGTGCAGCGGTTCCCTGCATTATCCCGTAATCCGCTTATCCAGCTTCTTGGACAATTTCGTGCCGATTACCTGGAGAATCTGCACCATAATAACCAGCAGTACCACCGTCACGATCATGATATCCGCCTGATAACGGTAATACCCGTAACGGATCGCCACGTCGCCGAGACCGCCGCCGCCGACCACGCCCGCCATCGCCGAATATCCGAGAATGGTTCCCAGCGCAATCGTTGCTCCCACAATTAAGGACGGTCTTGCTTCCGCCAAAAGCACTTTCCAAACGATGGCTGCCCTCCCGGCGCCCATGCTCTGCGCCGCCTCGATCACCCCTTTGTCCACTTCCAAAAGGGAGGATTCCACCAACCGGGCAATAAAAGGCGCCGCCGCTATGGTCAGCGGGACAATCGTCGCCGCCGGGCCGTAACTTTTGCCCACCACCAAACGGGTAAAGGGAATCAGAAGCATCAGCAGAATCAAAAACGGAACGCTCCGCACTACATTTACCAACACATCCAAAACCTTATATACCACCGCATTCAAAATCTTATATACCGCCGCGTTCGGGCGCAGCCCGTCTTTCGCCGTCACCACTAGCAGGATTCCCATCGGAAGCCCCAGCACATAGGCAAACACGGTGGAAGTCAGCGTAATGAACAAGGTTGTTCCCGTTTCTTTTACCAGCATCATAATCGTCGCGTTATCCCACATAATGTTCCAGTTCCTCCACTTCCAGTTTTCTTTCCTTTAAATAGGCAATCATTTTTTCCGCAACCGCGCCGTCCTCCGGAAGCTGTAAAATCATCTGCCCGTGCGCTACACCGCCGATGTCTTTCGTATCCGCAAGCAGGATGTTCGCCGGTTCCTTACATGCCAGCACCATATTGCCGATAACCGGCTCAAAGGAGGAATTCTCCTTGAACACAATACGGATACAACGCTTCCCGGTGGCAAGGTTTCTCCCGATTTCCCCGGACTCCGTCCCGCCCTGGAACACCAGCTTCTTCGCCGCGCGGGTGCGTGGTCTGGTAAACACTTCCTCCACCGTCCCCGTCTCCGCCAAACATCCCCCGTCGATAATCGCCACATGGGTACAGATTTCCTGCACCACCGCCATTTCATGGGTAATAATAATAATCGTAATACCGTACTTTTCATTAATATCCTTTAACAGCGCCAAAATGGATTTCGTCGTCGTTGGGTCCAAAGCGCTGGTAGCCTCGTCACACAGCAGGATTTTCGGATTCGTGGCAAGCGCCCTGGCAATCGCCACCCTTTGTTTCTGCCCGCCGGAGAGCTGCGCCGGATAAGCGCCCGCTTTCTCGGACAGCCCGACGATTTCCAGCAGTTCCTTTGCCCTCTGCCTCGCTTTCCGTTTCTTCTGTCCGGCGATTTCCAGCGGAAAACAGATATTATCCAACACCGTGCGCTGCATGAGAAGATTAAAATGCTGGAAAATCATGGCTATCTGCATCCGCATCTGCCGCAATTCCTTTCCGGACAGCGCCGCCAAATCCTTTCCCTCCACTACCACGGTACCCGTGGTGGGCTTTTCCAGGAAATTCAGGCAGCGGACAAGGGTACTTTTTCCCGCGCCGCTCATACCGATGATGCCGTAAATTTCCCCTTTATGGATATCCAGGTTAATGCCCTTTAAGGCTTCCACCGTATTTTCTTTTCCTATGAATGTCTTGCCGACATCCTTTACCTGTATCATCGTTTCCGTTTCTGTTCTCATATGCCGTATACTCCGTTTCGAACGTTTTTCTTATTGGCAGCCAGTGGTATCATACAGTCCGTATCATATCACAAACCGTCCGTTTCCGCAAGCCACCGGCAAAAACGGAACGTTTATACGTCTCCCCCGGAAAACATCGGCGTGGACAGGTAACGGTCGCCGGAATCGGGAAGCAGCGCCACAATCGTCTTTCCGGCATTCTCCGGTCTTTTCGCCAGCTCTTTTGCCGCATGGAGCGCCGCGCCGGAAGAAATACCCACCAAAATTCCCTCCTTAACTGCCACTTTCCTGCCGGCGGCAAATGCATCCTCATCTTTCACGCGTATAATTTCGTCATAAATTCCGGTATCCAGCACGGAAGGCACGAATCCGGCGCCGATTCCCTGTATTTTATGGGAGCCTGCCTTACCGCCTGAAAGTACGGGGGAAGTATCCGGTTCCACCGCCACGACTTTCACCTGCGGGTTTTTCCCCTTCAAATAAGCGCCCACACCCGTAACGGTTCCCCCGGTTCCCACGCCTGCCACGAAAATATCCACTTTTCCGTCCGTATCCCGCCAAATTTCAGGACCCGTGGATGCCTCATGCGCGGCAGGATTCGCCGGATTGTCAAACTGTCCCAGAATAACTGCCCCGGGAGTGGCATCCCGCAGTTCCTCCGCTTTGGCAATGGCGCCCTTCATTCCCTTTGTACCGTCCGTCAGTACCAGCCTGGCGCCGTATGCTTTTAACAGATTCCTGCGCTCCACGCTCATCGTTTCGGGCAGGGTCAGAACCGTTTGGTACCCCCTTGCCGCCGCCACCGCCGCCAATCCGATTCCGGTATTGCCGGAAGTCGGCTCGATAATCGTCGCCCCTTCCTTTAAGATGCCCTTCTTTTCCGCATCCTCAATCATGGAAAGCGCCACCCTGTCCTTCACGCTGCCTGCCGGGTTGAGGTATTCCAGTTTCGCCAAAACCACCGCATGTTCCACGCCCTCCGCCTTCATGTAATTCCCGACCTCCAGCAATGGGGTGTTCCCGATTAATTCCGTTGCACTTTTCTTAATATCCGCCATTTTACACCATACTCCCTTCCTTTTTTACCGGCGCTTTTTCCAAGTCTTTTCCAACTTCCGGTTTAAGCTGCCGGTTTAAATTTTATTTCCTACTAACTTAATAGGTTTATTATGAATTGTATGTTAACACTTTAAAAGAAGGATGTCAAGTTTTTTCCAATTTTTTATTTTGCAGCGGGTAACAGTTCAGCCCGAATGGTGTGTTTGGTAAGCGGACGCCCGTGCGTGGGTTTTTTTAGTGGCTGGCAGCAGCACAACTGCCTGTCCCGGTTTTCCGTGCACTTTTTTCGGCTGGCGGTTTCTAGAGCGTGTTTGAAAATTGCTTTCTGGCAGATGTGCGTCACAATTTGTGGGAGATTAAAAGCAATTATGCTTTGCCAAATGAAGGGCGCATAGCGGGCTATGTAACCTGAATTTGGCTCAAATATCGTGCAAAGTGGTGATGGGTAATCTTTGAGGACACCCACGCCGCCATTATCGACCCGGAAACCTTTGAG
>CANTGP010000109.1 GCA_947653315.1 uncultured Lachnospiraceae bacterium | reverse complement strand
TGCATGGGATTCGGCTGCAATGCCGCAGGCGTGGTGGGATGCCGCATCATTGATTCGCCCAGGGAGCGGCTCATTGCCATTCTTACCAACAGTTTCGTTCCGTGTAACGGAAGGTTTCCAACGCTGATTGCCATTATCACGATGTTTTTTGCCGGAAGTACGGCCGGGATCGGAACGTCTTTTTTTTCTGCTTTGGTTTTGGCAGGTTTTCTGATGCTTGGAATCGGGATGACTTTTTTTGTTTCATGGCTGCTGTCCGTTACGGTACTGAAAGGGGTTCCTTCGTCCTTTATCCTGGAGCTGCCACCATACCGGCGTCCGCAGATCGGGCGTGTGATTGTGCGCTCCGTTTGTGACAGGACATTGTTTGTGCTGGGACGCGCCGTGGCAGCGGCGGCCCCTGCGGGAATGATCCTGTGGTTTTTGGCAAATATGGAAATGGGAAACATGACGCTTCTGTCATATTTGGCGGACGGATTGGACCCGCTTGCAAGGCTGATGGGGATGGATGGAGTGATTTTGCTTGCATTTATACTCGGAATGCCGGCAAACGAAATTGTGGTACCGATTATTCTTATGACATATTTGTCACAAAGTTCCCTGGTGGAAATAAATGACATGAGTGTTTTAAAACAATTACTGGTTGACAACGGCTGGACATGGGTGACGGCAGTAAGCACAATGCTGTTTTCCCTGCTCCACTGGCCATGTGCAACCACTTGTCTGACTATACGGAAGGAAACGGGAAGTATCAAATGGACGATAGCGGCTTTTGTAATTCCGGCAGTGCTTGGAGGTGCGGTCTGCATGGGATTTTGCATGATAGTCCGGTTATTTTTCACGTAACTATTCCAAGTTTGCCTCCGGCAAAGAGACCGGCTTCGAAGCGTTTCCACACATTGCTTCCCGAGGGAATTTGTACAGATTATTGCATTTCTGCCGTATGGTGTTATAATGGTGCAGATGGGATTGCGGGGCAATCCATGGAAACGATAACCAATAAGGTGTCAGGACAGTCCGGATAAAAAATAATTTAAGAAAAAATTGTAAAAGGAAAGCGGAGTGGAACATATGGCAGAAAAAAAAGGGATAAGCGGCAGCACGTTAAAACTAATTGCGATTATATCCATGTTCCTTGACCATACGGGGGCAATTGTTTTGCAGCGTATGCTGATGGGTGGCTGGACGCCGGCACAGGCGGGGGAAATGCAAGGGGTTGTCGGGACGCTGGGAATTATGTATATTCTGCTGCGCATGATAGGCAGGCTGGGCTTCCCGATTTTCTGTTATTTGCTGATTGAAGGATTCCAGCATACAAGGAATGTGACAAAATATGCAGGAAGGTTATTTTTGTTTGCTTTGGTATCAGAGATTCCTTTTGACCTTGGCTTTATGGGAACTCCCTTTTACTGGGGGTACCAAAATGTATTTTTTACGTTGTTTATCGGTCTTTTAGTCATTGCAGGGCTTCATTACGTGGACGGAAAACAGGATTGGAATATCGTACTCCGGCTGCTGTCTTATGTTTTGGTTGTGGGTGCGGGTGCACTGGCTGCTTTTGTGTTGAAGACGGATTATAGCGCCATGGGTGTCATAACCATTGCCTCCATGTACCTGTTCCGCAGAAGCAGGATGTTGGAAGCGGGGATTGGATGTGCCGTACTTACGCTGTCAAACTGGATGGAAATAACGGCATTCCTGATTTTGCTTCCGGTACATTTTTATAACGGCAGGCGGGGATGGAATATGAAGTGGCTGTTTTATGCTTTTTATCCGCTTCACATTCTGCTGCTGTACCTGATTGCATGTGCCATGGGATTGGGTCATATAAAGTTTACCGTTTTTTAATGAAAAGTTGGGATTGTTTTCCTTGTATTTTCCCGCGTGCGTTTTAAAATGGAATCAATAAGGATTTCAAATGTCCGGGAAAGAAACGGGGTACGGGTATGAAAGAAAAATTCATTCGGTTTATGCAGGGAAGATATGGTATGTATGGGGCGGATTCCCTGAACCGCTTTTTGCTGGGAGGCGCGTTGGCGGCGATGGTGGTATCCGTCTTTTTCAGATGGGATTTTCTGTATGCGGTAGCGCTGGCAGCCGTTGTTTATGCATATTTCAGGATGTTTTCCAGGAATTATACAAAGCGGTATGCGGAAAACCAGGCATTTCTTAAGCATACTTCCAAAATCAGGATGTTTTGGTCATCCCAAAAGAATCTGGCGGGACAGAGGAAAACACACCATATCTACCGGTGTCCGAACTGCCGCCAAAAGATAAGGATTCCCAGGGGAAAGGGGAACATCATGGTGCGGTGTCCGAAATGCGGTACGGAATTTAAGAAAAGAAGCTGATGCCGGCCCCGCATGCTGTGAAACAGCAAACTTCCATATGCGGGCCTGTGCATAAAAACAGGAAGGGCACGGAATTATCCCTTCCTGTTTTTGGCAATACCCCGCGAAGGCGGAATTAAACGCACTTAACTTCCAAATAACCAAGCAGTTTGCTCATGTCGTAATGATCGAGGACACCCAGCGTCGGATCATAGAACGTGCCGTCAAAGTGTACCAGATAGTGGCAGAAACGTCCCATTTTTTCCATCATGATACAGCATTTGGGGAGAGTCGCTTCCTGCCCTTCGGTATACATAATGATATCCGTGTGGTCAATGCCGTAGTAATTCAGCGCGGAAATTACCCGGCCCATGGTTCCCTGCCACTGGCGGCAGTCCATGACGCTGATGACTTCGGCGATGGTTACGCCCGCGAGCATGGCAACACAGGTTTGTCCGCACAGACCGTCTTCCGGCTGGACGATGATTTCCACATTGTCAATCGTGCGGATTGGTTTGTCAAAGCTGTAAGGGCTGTTTTGGTTCATTTGGATCAGGCTGCCCGCCACATGGAGCAGGATCTTGTGTGTTTTGGAGATATCCACATGGGATACGGCTTCCTCATCCAAATGGATTTTGTAATTTCCTTTTTCCTCGGGGAGCAGCTCACAGGTGATAATCTTATTGTCCAGTACCAGGTCGCCGTTAATCACGTCCCTCTGTTTGCATACCTCCCAAATGTTGAAGGGAATGCGGATGGTGTAAATGTCATCCAGTTTTTCGATTTTGCCATTAAAGAAATACCTCATTTTGAACCTCCTATCCATTGCTTTCAGTCATACTGTAAGATAAATTTAACAGATTTTTGACTGAATGAAAACACTTTCAGGGAAAATTTTTTTCGCGTACCGTAAAAAAAACATACTGATAAAAAAGTATCAAGCCTGTTAATTTCTTAACGGGTGGGACGGGGATACGGGGGCGGACGGATACAGCCGGATTGCAACGTCCTTTCCGGTCCGTGTCTGCCGTTGAAAATCCGTTTCCCGTTCCGGCTGTTTTATGGTATACTGTTTGGGAAACCGGAAATCAGGAAATTATGGAGTGTAAAAGGAAAATCCCATGAATCTCTCCTCCTTTTCTAAGCGGTATCATGTGCGCCGTATGAAGAAAGCAGATGTTACAAATATATATTTGCTGTGCAGTAAAAACAGCATGTATTATCAATATTGTCCGCCGCCTGTGACAAAACAGAGTATTCTTGGCGATATGGAAGCCCTGCCTCCAAACAAGGAAATGGATGATAAATATTATATTGGATATTACAAAGGAGAAGAATTGATTGCCGTAATGGATTTGATTATGGCATACCCTGATGAAAAAACCGCTTTCATAGGTTTCTTTATGACAGCGGTATCGATTCAAAACACGGGAATTGGAAGCGGTATTATTGATGAGTTGTGTTGCTGCCTGAAAGATATCGGATTTTCGCATATTCGGCTTGGGTGGGTCAAGGGCAATCCCCAGGCAGAACATTTTTGGCATAAAAACAGTTTTGTGGAGACTGGGATTACATACAATACGGATCATTATACCGTAATTGTAGCTCAACGTATTTTATAGAGATAAAAAATAGGAAATGAAAACAGGAAAAGAAAAAGAAAAAGAGACGAAAACCATGAACGAAAAAGTATTACAAACCTTAGAATACAACAAAATCATAAACATGCTGGCGGAAAAAGCGAATTCCGAACCCGGCCGCAGGCTGTGCCTGGAATTAAAGCCGGATACTGATTTGACCGCCATAAACGAAGCGCAGCGGCAGACCGCGGACGCCCTGACCCGCCTGTTCCAAAAAGGTTCCACCTCCTTTGGCGGCAACAAAGATTTGGGTTATTCCTTAAAATCCCTCGGCGTTGGCGCGGCGCTGTCCGTTCCGGAACTTTTGAAGATTGCCGGGATGCTGGAAAATGTCAGCCGCGTGAAGTCTTACGGCAGAAGGGAACGGGATGAAGGAGCGGAAGATTCCCTGGATTCCCTTTTCGATGCGTTGGAACCGCTGACACCACTATCATCGGAAATCAGGCGTTGCATTCTCTCCGAAGACGAAATCAGCGATGACGCAAGCCCTGCCTTAAAATCCATCCGCAGGAACATTGCGCTGACCAACGAACGGATTCATACCCAACTGAACCGTATGGTGAACGGCTCCTGCCGCACTTACCTGCAGGATGCGGTGATTACCATGCGTAACAACCGTTACTGTCTTCCCGTAAAAGCGGAATATAAAGGGCAGGTTGCCGGTATGGTGCATGACCAGTCCGCCACCGGTTCCACCTTTTTTATCGAGCCTGCCGCGGTGGTTGCCATGAACAACCAGCTTAAGGAACTCGCCATGAAGGAACAGGAGGAAATCGAGGTGATTCTTGCGGCATTAAGCGCCCAGGCTGCCGAACATACGGAAGCGCTTTCCCGCAACCAGGAGTTGATGACTACTTTGGACTTTATTTTTGCCAAGGCATCCCTTGCCATGGAGCAAAACGCAACGGCTCCCGTTTTTAATACGCAGCGGCGCATCCGTATCCGAAAAGGAAGGCATCCCCTGTTGGATAAGAAGAAAGTAGTTCCCATTGACATTGATCTCGGTCAGGACTTTGACCTTTTAGTCATTACGGGACCCAATACCGGCGGCAAAACCGTATCCTTAAAAACCGTGGGGCTTTTTACGCTGATGGGGCAGGCGGGGCTGCATATTCCGGCATTGGACCGTTCGGAATTGTCCGTGTTTACGGAAGTATACGCGGATATCGGCGATGAACAGAGTATTGAGCAGAGTCTCAGTACCTTTTCCTCCCATATGACCCGCATCGTCTCCATCCTGAAACATGCGGATGAAGATTCCCTCTGCCTGTTCGATGAGCTGGGTGCGGGGACGGACCCTACGGAAGGGGCGGCGCTTGCCGTTGCCATATTGGATTACCTGCATAAAAGGCGGATTCGTACCATGGCGACCACCCATTACAGTGAGTTAAAGGTATACGCCCTTTCCACCGGGGGTGTGGAAAATGCCTGCTGCGAGTTTGACGTCGATACCCTCCAGCCCACGTACCGCCTGTTAATCGGCATACCCGGCAAGAGCAATGCATTCGCCATTTCCTCCAAACTGGGACTTCCCGATTATATCATCCGGGCAGCGAAGGAGCAGCTCAGCCAGGAAAACGAGGCTTTTGAGGATTTAATAGCCGATTTGGAGCAAAGCAAAATAACCATGGAACGGGAGCGTTTGGAAGCGGCTTCCCATAAAGAGGAAATCAAGCGGTTAAAGGAGCAGTTGCAGAGCAAACAGGACAAAATCGACGAAACAAGGGAACGCATCCTGCGGGAAGCCAACGAACAGGCGCGTACCATCCTGCAGGAAGCAAAGGAAGTCGCCGATGAAACCATCCGTGTGTTCCAAAAAGCGGGACCCAACGCTTCCATGAAGGATTTGGAAAAAACGAGGGAAAAACTGAGGGGCAAAATTTCCGATAAGAACGAAAAGCTGGCGCTTAAATCCTCCCAGCCCCAAAAGAAAGAAGTAAAGCCCTCCCAGCTTAAACTGGGAGACAGCGTAAAAATCCTTTCCATGGGATTAAAAGGAACCGTCAGCTCCCTGCCCGACCACAAAGGGAACCTGTTCGTGCAATGCGGCATCATCCGCACGCAGACGAATATTAAGGATATCGCGGTTATTGAGGACGCCCCGGTTACAAAACCGTCTTCCCTGCAGCGGTCTTCCGGCAGTAAAATTAAAATGTCCAAGTCCTACCAGGTGTCCGCGGAGATTAATCTTCTGGGTAAAACGGTAGACGAAGCGCTGTCCGAATTGGACAAATATTTGGACGATGCTTACCTCGCCCATCTCCCCAGCGTGCGTATCGTACACGGGAAAGGAACCGGAGCGCTGCGCAAAGCGGTACAGGGGCATTTGAAAAAAATAAAATACGTGGAATCCTTCCGCCTTGGGGAACACGGGGAAGGCGATGCCGGTGTTACCATTGCGGTTTTTAAGCCGTAATCCGGCTGCGGTATTTCCGTTTTTTACCACAAACGCTGCAAAAACCACGCCGCCCGGGAGCGTGTTTGAAACACGCCAAGGCAGAATGAGAGGAACTATGGTAAACAAACAAAAAGTTTTAATCGTCGATGACGACAACAATATTGCAGAGCTGATTGCCCTGTACCTGACGAAAGAATGCTTTGAAACCATGATTGTAAACGATGGGGAATCCGCCCTTACGACGGTGGATTCCTTTCATCCCAACTTAATTCTTTTGGATTTGATGCTTCCGGGAATGGACGGCTATCAGGTATGCCGGGAAGTGCGCGCCAAATCTTCCACCCCTATCATTATGCTTTCGGCGAAAGGGGAAATTTTTGACAAAGTGCTGGGGCTGGAACTGGGCGCCGATGATTACATGGAGAAACCTTTTGATTCCAAAGAATTGGTGGCAAGGGTTAAGGCGGTGCTGCGCCGTTATAAACCCGCTCCTGCCGCCCCCCGGGTTTCCGACGTTAAAAGCGTGGAGTATCCGGGACTTACCATCAACCGCACCAACTATTCCGTTATTTACATGGGGGAAACCGTGGATATGCCGCCCAAGGAGCTGGAACTCCTTTATTTCCTTGCGTCCTCGCCGAACCATGTGTTTACCAGGGAACAGCTTTTGGACCAGATTTGGGGCTATGAGTACATCGGGGACACCCGTACCGTGGACGTCCACATCAAGCGCATCCGGGAGAAAATTGAAGACCATGCCACATGGCGCATCGCTACGGTATGGGGGGTGGGATATAAGTTTGAAGTCACCCATTCCGCCCCCGCCCAAATACCCGATTAAGGGGGAGACTTATGAGAAAGACCCTTTACTTAAAAATCCTGCTGGGATATTTTATTTTCGCTTTCTTCGGTTTTGTCGTGGTGGCAACCTTCGTTTCCAGCATGACCATGGAACAGCTTAAACGGGAAAAAGCGGATGCCCTGTATAAAGAAGCCACGCTGATTGCCAATACCTATGCATCGGATTTATACAACAGCGAAGCGTCGCTGGATGCCGTGAAGAAACAGTTGGATGCCCTGGATACCTTTCTGTCGGCAACCATATGGATCATCAACCCTTCGGGGAGAATGGTGCTGAACTCATCCGCTCCGGTGGATTTGGAGAACGAAACCGTCATTGAGGGGTTTGACCCGACGGTCATTGCGGGTTCCTATTATACTACGGGCACTTTTTTTGATACGTTTGACGAAAATATGCTGAGCGTATTCGCACCCATTACTTCCAGCTATAAGGTAAAGGGCTACGTGGTCATCCATGCCCCCATGCATGAACTTCAGCTCTCCTGTGACACCCTTTTGAATATTTCCTATATCCTGCTGGTGATTCTGTTCCTGCTTTCCTTAATCATCCTGATTTTTTTTACGGAAATGGTTTACCTTCCCCTGCGGAAAATTACCGAAGCCACCGAGCAGTACGCCAGCGGCAACATGCACTATGAATTCCAGGTGGACAGTGAAGATGAAATCGGTTATCTTGCCGCCACGCTTTCCTATATGGCAAGCGAAATTGCCCGTTCCGAAGACGACCAGAAAAAGTTTGTGGCAAACGTTTCCCATGATTTCCGTTCTCCCCTTACTTCAATCAAGGGATATTTGGAAGCCATGCTGGACGGCACGATTCCGCCGGAAATGTACGGAAAATATTTGACCATCGTGTTAAATGAAACCGAGCGCCTGACGAAACTGACCAACAGCCTTCTGACGCTGAACAATTTAAATACGAAGGGAATGCTTTTAAACCGGACGGATTTTGATTTAAACCAGATTATCCGCAGCACTGCGGCGTCTTTTGAGGGAACGTGCAGGCAGAAATCCATCGGGATTGAACTGATCCTGACCGGGGACGAGATGTACGTCAACGCCGATGTGGGGAAAATCCAGCAGGTTTTTTATAACCTGTTGGATAATGCGATTAAATTCAGCCATAACGATTCCTCCATTGTGATTGAAACCAACGAAAAGAGCAATAAAGTCCATGTTTCCGTCAAGGACAGCGGTATCGGTATTCCCAAGGATGATTTAAAACTGGTTTGGGACCGTTTCTACAAGTCGGATGCCTCAAGGGGCAAGGATAAAATGGGCAGGGTAAGCTTTAGTATAAAAGATGTAAAGTAAACTA
>CANTGP010000108.1 GCA_947653315.1 uncultured Lachnospiraceae bacterium | reverse complement strand
CCTCCCATACTATACTACTCCCTTTTGGGAAAAGTGTTCCCGGCCGTTACTGTTCGCTCCCGGCCTACTCCATGCCCTCCACGAAATCCCTCAGATTCTTCCTCCCGGTTTCATAAGGCAGGTCCGCCTCCCGGTAAAGGGCACGGTAAAAAGTCTCTGCGGCCTCTTTCCGCTCTTTTGCCATCTCCGCGCCGCGGACCGTATAAAAATGGGAATAAATCCCTTCCAATTTGTACTTGTATTCCTGCAGAAACGAAGGCTGTCCGTCCCCCGCACCGTCGGATACCCGTCCGTCTTCCCGCAGGGTATACAACGGCTCCGCAACCTCCCCCTTATAAACCAGCGTACGCGCAATACCGACGGCGCCGGTGATATCCACCTTATCGGCATCAAAAAGAATCTTCGCCTCAATACTTTGGGGCGGAGCGCATTTCCGGAAACGGTGGGTGCTGATGCAGTCCCTAACCGCCCCCGCAAAATGTTCCGCAAACCCATGCGCCGTCAGGAAAGCATATGCCTTTTCCGCCCCTGCCGCAGCGTGACACACGACCGGATTCATAAATTGTTCCTTACGCCCGATATCATGCAGCAGGCAGGCGCTAATCAGAATATCGAAATCCACGCCTTCTTCCGTCTTCGCAATATCCAGCGCATGGTATAACACACGGTAAACATGCTCTTTATCGTGGGCGCTGTCTTCCATGCAGGACAGCATGTACTGTTCCATCAATTCATAATCTTCCTTTTTCATCCTTACTCCGTTTCCCGTACCGGTCTCACCCCATGCGCCGCCTTGGCGGCATCTCCCCCTGCATGGGGCTATGCAGCGCCGGGCACCCGCCAGCCTTGCCGGTATCTTCGAAACATAGGGCAGGGAAAACATTCCCTGCCCGCAACAAACATCCATTATTTATCCGCCCAAACGGCCGTATTTTATAAATAGCTCCTGAGTACGTCCACTTTGTCCGTCTTCTCCCAAGGCAAATCCAAATCGTTGCGCCCAAAGTGTCCGTAAGCCGCTGTCTGCTTATAAATCGGACGGCGCAAATCCAACATTTTGATAATACCTGCCGGACGAAGGTCAAAATTCCCGCGCACGATTTCCACCAGTTTTTCATCGGAAAGTTTTCCCGTGCCGAACGTGTCCACCATAATGGATGTAGGCTGTGCCACGCCGATGGCATAGGACAACTGGATTTCACATCTATCCGCAATCCCTGCGGCAACGATATTCTTTGCCACGTAACGTGCCGCGTAAGCCGCGGAACGGTCCACCTTGGTGCAGTCCTTGCCGGAGAAAGCGCCGCCGCCGTGACGGGCATATCCGCCGTAGGTATCCACGATAATCTTACGCCCGGTCAGCCCTGCATCCCCGTGGGGGCCGCCGATCACGAAACGACCCGTAGGATTAATATAAAACCTCGTTTCGCCGTCAATCAATTCCTTCGGAAGCACCGGATCAAACACGTATTTCTTAATGTCCTCATGAATCTGCTCCTGTGTCACGTCCTCGTCATGCTGGGTGGACAATACCACCGCCTCTAAGCGCAGCGGCTTGCCGTCCGCATCGTATTCCACGGATACCTGGCTCTTGCCGTCCGGCCTTAAGTATTTTAACGTCCCGTCTTTGCGGACTTTTGTAAGCTGAAGCGCCAGTTTGTGCGCCAGGGAGATGGAATAAGGCATATACTCCTCCGTCTCGTTGGTGGCATAACCGAACATCATACCCTGGTCTCCCGCGCCGATGGCTTCGATTTCCTCGTCCGTCATTTTGTTTTCCTTCGCTTCCAAAGCCTTGTCCACGCCCATGGCGATATCGGAAGACTGCTCGTCAATGGCAACCATCACGGCACAGGTATTGCCGTCAAACCCGTATTCGGATTTGGTGTAGCCGATTTCCTTAATGGTCTCGCGGGCAATCTTCGGAATGTCCACATATGCGTTCGTGGTAATCTCACCGGTTACGAGCACAAATCCCGTACAGGTTGCCACTTCGCAGGCAACACGGCTCATCGGGTCTTTCTCCATCAGTGCATCCAGCACCGCGTCGGAAATGGCATCGCACACTTTGTCGGGATGGCCTTCCGTCACGGACTCGGAAGTAAATAAAAATTTCTCCATTTGTTTTTCCTCCTGTCATTTCATTTGGTAAATGTTATAGGGCATTTCTTTCCGTGGAATCTTATTCCCGAAAGAAAAATCCGCTTATTCTCATAAGCGGACCGATTATCGATAATCAAATCCTCTTATTGTTCGATTGATATACTCGCTCAGGCAGGCACCTTCCTCAACAGGGGTTGCCGTGGCTTCACCGGTCCTATGTACCTCCACCACTCTGAATAAGAGATTCTGTAACAATATTGAATTTTCATACGATATCTTTTATGTAAAAAAACGCATCCCGATTTCATGATAGGATGTTATGAAAAATTATTATGGAAAAACAGGGAAATTTGTGTTTTTGGAGGACACCATGAAAAGAGTTAGCACATCTGCACTTGTGCCGGGTATGGTAACCGCGGAAGAAGTTTTCAATTATAAAGGTACCCTTATACTGCCCAAAGGTCATATACTAACCGAAGAATCCATTGACAAACTGGAATTTTATTCCGTCATAAATGTCAGGGTGGAAGAAGAAGCCGACCACAAAGAGGAAGATACGGCAGGGGAAAACGGCATCCAAATTGAATTTGACGAAGAATCCAACGTACAACCACCAGCCGCACAGGAAAATACGGAGCCGGAAATAACGGAACCGGAAGATACAAAAGACCATACGGAATCCGAAACAACACCCCAGCCGCCTAAACCCCCGGAAGCTCCTTCTTTTCCCATGGAAAAAGATTCCTACACGGAACGGTTACGGAAAACGGAAGAATTCCAGTCTTTTGAAAAAGACTTCCGGCAGGCAACGGCATCCTTTGTGGATTCCATGAACGATGTCATTGAGAATGTGGAAAACCTCAATGCGGATGATTTGATTTCCAACATTCTCTCCCTCGTATCCAATGAAAATAAATACGTCAACGTCTTCGATATGCTCCACAGCATGCGCCAAATGGACGACAATACTTACGTCCATAGTATGAACGTGAGCCTGATGTGCAACATCCTGGCCCGTTGGCTGCGGCTTAGCGAGGAGGACATCAAGACTGCCACCCTCTCCGGTATGCTGCACGACATCG
This sequence comes from uncultured Lachnospiraceae bacterium, assembly GCA_947653315.1. Taxonomy (GTDB): domain Bacteria; phylum Bacillota; class Clostridia; order Lachnospirales; family Lachnospiraceae; genus Kineothrix. Next base: position 5,482 of record CANTGP010000108.1, on the reverse strand, counting down.
GGAAACTGAAAATACCGGAAAAAATCATAAAAAAACCGGCACGCCTGACCGAATGGGAGCTTGGTGTCGTGCGCACCCATCCCCGCGAAGGATACAATATCCTCATGGCAGCGCCCGTCAGCGACCACGTAAAAAATGCGGCGCTCATGCACCATGAGCGCTGTGACGGTTCCGGCTACCCGCTCAAACTTTCGGGCGCACAAATTGACCCCTTTGCGAAAATCGTCGCCATTGCGGACGTATATGACGCCATGACTTCCACAAGGGTTTACCGGGGACCACAGTGTCCGTTTACGGTTATCGCCGCTTTTGAAAACGAAGGGTTCCAAAAATACGAACCGGCATATATCCTTACTTTCTTAAAAAACATTGTAAACACCTACATTCTCCACCGCGTGCGGCTGACAAACGGGGAAGAAGGAGATGTGGTTTACATCAATCCCGACAGGCTGTCCAGACCCATGGTGCGTGTCGGCAACAAATACATCGACCTTTCAAAAGAACCGCACCTGCGTATTGATTCGTTATTGTAATTCCGGTTGCAAACGGTGTACGGGGCTGTACATAAAAGGCATTTGGAAAATATTTCTTTTCCAAATGCCCTTTTTTAACCCTGTCTGATTGTTTTCGTGTTTCCCTTATTTTCCCTTATTTCTTCTTATTTTCCGTTTTGGGAACCGTCTCTACATACTTAATGCCCGTTTCCTTAAATTTGACAATTTCATGACCCTGGAATACCTGGTCCAAATAACGGAATCCACAGAAACTGTCCTTATTTGCCAAACCCGAAACATCTGCCCCGGCAGGAATCGTCACCGTATAGTATTTACCCTCAAACCGGTAATTGATGGTCAAAGTCACATCGGGACGCGCCTGAAGTGCCTGGAATACCGACTTATGGAAACTTACCCAGTTAAGCGTGGTAATTACGATGGTGGCATCCTTTTTCGCCGCCTTAATCTTCTGCTCGCCCACAACGTTAAAGGTCAGGTAATTCAATTCCGTTGCCCAGCTTGCCATTCCGCTCCATCCTGACGCGGAAGCACTGCTTCCCTGACCGGAGCCCTGCCCGCCGTCACTGCCGTCGTCGTCACCGCTTCCATGGTTTCCGTCATTCCCCTGATTGCCGTCGTCAACAACAGGCTCCTTCGGTGCCTGTGATTCATCGGTAATGATCAGGCCGTCCGCATTCGCCATGCCAAGCAATTCATCACTTGCCTGGATGCACTGGATGCCGTCAAAGTAAATGCTGGAATCCACTTTCCACGTTCCCGTATGCCCGTCCGGCACAATGGAATTGCACCAAACCGCAAATTTCAGGATTTGGGAAGGATTCAGGGTACCGCCCTTTTTCCCTTTAAAGGCGCTGAAAGGTACCGTCACGTATTTCGCTTCCGTCCCTTTATTAAATTCCGTCAGGTATACTTCAAATTCTTCCCCGGAACCGTCCGCAAGCTGCAGCACCACTTTCTGTCCCATTCCGTCCGGCTGTACCCACATGGTCAGCGCATTGAATGCGGAATAATCATTGTTTTCCAACGTCTTGACACGTCCGGTCCAAACTTCGTTCCCCGTGGTTTCCAGTACATAATGGAACCGTCCGCCGTAGCTGCCGTCCGATTTATGCGTGCCGTCCAGTAAAAACTCCGAACTGCATCCCGCTGCGGAATTTTCCACATAAGCCACATCCAGCAGTCCGTCGCTTCCCGCGTAATAGTCAAAGTTTTCAATAATGCTTGCCGGAGCCTTGTCCTTATCTTTGCCGAGACTAATATTCCTGATGCACGCGATTTCCACACCGTCTCCCAAAAGGGTAATTACGGCAGAATCCGTTTTACCCAAAGACGCCAACTTCGCATCATCCAATAACGCTTCGTATTCGTTCAAAACGGAGCCGTCTTTCCTTACCGCCGCAATCGTCACGCTTTGGTCCGTATCGGTATTTACCACTTTAAACTCGACCGTCCCTGCATTGGCAACGCTGCCCCGCAGCGCCGTTGCGCCGAGGATGACCGACCTTTCAAAAGGAGCAATCATGTAGCCGTACGGATTGGTATGGGGCGCCATGGCTACACCGCCCACCTGCCCGTAGAAATTCGTCCCGTTGGCAAAAATGGATTTTCCGTCGTTATAAAAATCAATAAATTCGTTAATCATTTCATGCCCTAAAGTATCGCTGTACTTGTAAGGAACATAGAAGTTCGTGTCGCCGAAGTTTGCCCAAACAAGATAATAAGGCATATCATTGTCATCCGCAATATCCGCCACTTTTTGGTACCAGTTCGTTCCGGTCTTTTCCATCGCTACCGGGTTGCCGGAAACCAAAAGCCCTTCGTTGTCCGATCCGTCTTCCTTCATGACACGCACGCCCGTCTCGGAAATCGCCGCAATCTTACCGCGCGCCGCCGCCAGGGAGGAAACGAGGGAACAGGTATTGTTTAATCCGGCGAAAAAGCTGCCGTCGGATGTTGCCGGATACGTATTGTAATCGTCATAATAGTCAAAAGCAAGAATATCGATGTATTCATCCCCCGGATACCTCTCCATATATTTGCTTTCGCCGGAGAACGGTCCGTTGGGGGAGTAGACGTAAATCATGTTATGTACGCCGCTTGCCTGCAAATATTCCTCCGCATAACGGAACATACTCTTATAGCTTTCCACGCTTGTACCGGAGCCCCACCAGAACCAGCTTCCGTTGTTCTCATGGAACGGGCGGAACAGAATCGGAATGCCTTCGGACTGCAGCCGTTTCGCATAATCCGCAATGATGTCCAAATATGCATTAAACTGTGCATTGTAATCACCGCCCGGCAAAATCTGCTCCGCGCAGTTGTTGGACAAATCCTTGGACTCGCTAAAGTCGCAGGTTGTAAAATCATAGCTGCCGTCTGCCATCTTCGTAATCTTGGAATTGGTAAAGTTCGGCATATGCGCGGAAAGGGATACGATAGCGCCCTGCCTTGCCGCCGCAATACTGTTATCCGCCGATGTCGCCACTGCCTGTGCCGGATCGGTAATGCCAAGCTCCGCACCCGTTAAGGACAGGGAATCCAGTCCGTAGATGGCGCTCAGACTGCCGGTCACATCTTTCACGTCGCCCTCCGGCGCGCTGCTGTTTACCGCCTTGTTGATATCGTTTTCATGTCCGAATAATACCTGATTGTTATTTTTCAGCGCAAATAAGTATGCATACAAAGCCCTTGCGGAATCCGTGGCATCCTTATCCGCCAGCGTCACCGTGGAAGGTGCGCCGGAAGCATTTGCCTGTGTTCCCGCTCCCGGAACGGAAGTAATTTCCACAAAATCGCCTTCCGCACTTTCCTGGGTCAGTTTTATGTTATCAAGGTACAGTTTGCCCTGGAACGTCGTGTTCACACCGACCAAACCGATGGTAAGGTTTTCAAGCGGAGTATCCGACGGGCTGAACTTGAATGCAAGCTGCGTTTTTTGGTAACCGTTCCCCAGACTTTCCCCGGCTCCCACAGCCACGTCCGCATTTAACAAACCGTCCGCAAATACTTTTATTTTACCGCTTTGGAAAGCGTCCGGGAAATAGAAATCCATCACGAGACAGTTATACTTGCTTACGTCATAAGGCGCGGCAAATTCCTTCTTTACTTTCGCCTCGCTCCATGAAACATCCCCGTATCCCGCATAGTCCAAATCCACACCCAAAGCCTGGGAACCGCCAAACTCCTCTACGGCAATCTGCATACCGTTGTCATACTGCCAGCCGGCTTCTTCTTTCCAGTCGCCGTCCGCACCTAACGCATAACTTTCAAAATCATCGATGACACTGTCGTCTGCCGGGGGTAAGGGTTTCTGTTCTCCCGTTCCGTCAAACAACTTAATGTTTTCCACATATACCGGACCGCTGTAATCACACTGGTAGCCGGCAAGTTTTATCGTAAACTGCGCCAATACGTCCGCCAGCGCATCTTCCGTAAAGTCAAACCGGATGCTTGCCTTTTTATAACTGTCCACGGTATCCGTAAACTTTCCGGCATCCAAATCTACAATGCCGATTTCCTTCCAATCCCATTTACTGCCCAACCTGGCAATACCCTGGATTTTCATGATTCCGTTATAGGATGCTTTATCCGCCGGAACCAGTACGTCCATGGTTATGTAAGCGCCGCTTTTTAACGGGTCTGTCGTAATCAGAGGAATATTATACTCCGAACTTCCCTGTGCATCACTAGCCTCAGACCAGTCGGAACTGCTGTCAAACGTTATGTCCTGTCCATATACCTGACTGCGCGCCGCGATTTCCTGCAGCGGTTCATCGGAAGGCTGCTGTTCTCCCGCCGCATCGTACAGCCGGATATTTTCCACATATACGGCACCCGAATAGTCACACTGGTAACCGGCAAGTTTAATCAGAAATACCTGTAATGCACCGGCTTCTATATCCCCGCCAAAATCAAACCGGATGGAAGCCTTTTTATATCCGTCAGAAACGTCGCCGAAATCCGATACCGATAATTCCGGTATATTGGATGCTGGTGTCCAGGTCCATTCATCCCCGACTTTTGCCACACCCTGAACCTTAATGGTTCCGCTGTAAGAAGCGTTTTCCGGCAGAAGAATGTCCATGGTCACATATGCGCCGCTTTTCAATGCCTGATCGGTAGTCATTGAAATTTCATGCTCTCCCTTATCATCCCAATCCTTACTGGAATCAAACACAACATCCGTTCCATACACCTGTGCACGGTCAGAAATTACCACCAACGCCCCGTCCGCATCTTCCGCAGTCGTTACCGTATTGGTTTTTACGGGCGCTTTGAGCGCCACATTTGCCGATACCGGCTTTGCGCCTTCCGGCACCGTCTTGTCCGCCCCGTCCGTATCCTGCTGTTTCGGCTGCTCTGCCTCTCCCGCAGTCGCCGCAGGCTGTTTCACCTCAGACTGCGCATCCGCTCCCGGAGACGTTCCCGCCTCCACTGCCGGAGGATTTTCTTCCGCGTAAGCCGCCATACCCCATGCACCCCAAAAGCTCGAAAACAGCATCGCCGCGCTCATGAAAAGTGCACATTGTCTTACTCTTTTTCTCATTGCTCCTTTTTCTCTCCCTTCTTTTTAGCTATATTTAGCTAAATATTTTAAGAACTATTAAAGTTCTATTTAATTACTTAAATTCTACCAAATTAAGTCAATAGTGTATATTGGGACTTTTTAACGAAATATTTATTTTATTTATGTGCATATTACACTACATATTTACTATTTTATTTTATAAATTAATTATTTTTAGGTTTATTATAAACTTATTTTATTTAATCATTTACTTTTTTTGAATATGATTCTCCGCCGGCATCTTCCTTGGGGTGCCCGTGTACAATCAAGTAGGGGAAGGTTTTTCTCCCCTACTCGCCGCGCGCCCCGTGCGCCGCCTTGGCGGCATATTCCTTTGCACGGGGCTGTGCATAAAAAAGGCATACGAACCATTTCCGTATGCCCATGACATTCCGCTTAT
>CANTGP010000107.1 GCA_947653315.1 uncultured Lachnospiraceae bacterium | reverse complement strand
ATCCCGCTGCCGCCGCCCCGCCAAAAAATCCCTCCCGTGCGTCCGCCCCCCAACATAACATTCAGGCTAAACTATTACCGGCGGGCAGGGGAAATACTTTTCCCCTGCTTGATTTTCCGTGGTTACCTACCTTTTGATGTCGTAATTCATGTTCATCAGGTTACGGATACTTTGGGCATCGTCGGTGATATTGGCATCGCCGTGGATGGTATGTTTGATGACACTGCTTGCCACTGCAAAATTCACCATGTCCATGGCACGGTAATTGTGCATAATGGCATAAATCAGGCCGCTGGCGAAGGCGTCCCCGCCGCCCACGCGGTCCAGGATATTAAAGGTAAAGAGCCGGCTTTCAAACGTATGTCCCTCGTACCACATGAATGCCTTCAGGCTGTTTTCGCTTCCACTGTGCGCGTAACGGACATGGCGGGCGATGCATTTGAGATTGGGATAGCGGTCCACGAAACGGTGGAAAATCTCGTCCTGCTGTTCGTAGGTAGGCTGCAGCGGTATGCCGTCCTTAAAATCTCCTTTCGCATGGTCCGTTTCGTCTTTCCAAAGATGGTAAGGCTCGATGCCAAGCAATACGTCCACATACGGCAGGCATTGGGTACAAAAGTCCCTGGCCTCCTCCCAGCTCCAAAGGGCGCTGCGGAAGTTTCCGTCAAAACTTACGGTCAGTCCTTTTTCGTTCGCCGCTTTTAAGCAGTCCATGATGAGCTTTTGGCAGTTTGGTGAAAGCGCCGGCGTGATGCCGCTTAAGTGAAGCCAGTCAAAGCCTTCCAACAGGGCATAGATATCCACTTTGTCAAAATCGTATTCCGTGATGGCGCTGTTTTTGCGGTCATAAGTCACTTTGCTGGCACGGATGCCGTAACCGGTTTCCAAATAATAGGTGCCGAGGCGGTGGGTCGGCGTTTCCTCCGGCGTACTGAGGATGACGGGCGTACAGTGTACGTCATTGCTCCGCAGCATACGGATGGCGCTTTTGCCCAGGCTGTTATTGGGTACCACGCTGAAAAACGTGCTGTCTACGCCAAGGTTTGCCAGCGCCAGGGCTATGTTCGCTTCGCTGCCCCCGTAGCTTGCCTCGAAATTGTTCGCCATTCGGATTTTGGCGTAATTGGGCGGCGTCAGCCGGAGCATGATTTCACCGATGGTAATGAATTTCTGCGGGCTTTTGTTGTTTTGTAATAAGGGATTGAAATGTTCCATAGAGTGAGTCTCCTTATATGTTTTTGCATGTTTACGGGTTCGTGAATCTGATGGTTTTATTATAGCAAAAGCGTATCTGAAAAACAAGGAAATCCCCAATTGTAAAAAAGGGGGAAAAGCAGTATAATAAAAATGGTATTTTATGAAAAGAGGAGTAGAAATAAGGAAAAATGAAGAAAATGATACCAAAACTCTATGCCGTATGCGCGGCATGTGTCGTGCTTCTTTTTCTGTATATATGGGCTGTGTGCGGAAATGAAGTGATGGAAAAAAGGGAGAAGGGCGGATACCGCTGCCTGACGGAATACGAAACGAAAAGGGTGGAGGATAAGAATGCCCCTGCCGGTATTCGGAATGAATATGTGATAAAGATTGCGGAGATGCCGCCGGAAGGTGCAAGTCTGGTGTTTTATACGCTCCATCAGGAGGTGGAGGTATCCGTGGACGGGGAAATGGTATACCGTCTGCGTCCGTCTGCCCTGAATCCTTTCGGAAAGACACCGGGCAGCAATTGGAACTGGATTCCGGTTTACCGCTCGGATATCGGGAAAGAAATCAAGGTTACGCTGATTCCCGCTTACGAAAATACGGTGGATATCGTCCCGGAATTTTATTTCGGTTCCCGTATCGACATATGGGGGAAACTGCTGATGCGCAGCACGGTTCCTTTCCTGCTCAGTGCGGTTGCCATGATAATCGGATTCGGGTTTATTGTGTTTACCCTTTATAATTACCAAAAGAAGGATGTGGACAAGAGCCTGCTTCTGCTTGGGATTTTTTCCCTGGTCATCGGGCTTTGGAAACTGTCGGACATGGAAGCGATGGTGCTGGTGTTCCCGTTTTCCCTTCCACTTGCTTACCTGCCGTTTGTTGCACTGCTTTTGGCGGTGGTACCTTTTGTGCTGTATGTGCGTGAATTGTTTTCCACGAAGAACAGCAAGATATGGGACATCCCCTGTGTGGCGAGCCTTGCCGTGATCCTGCTTTCGGTAGTGTTGCAGATGTTTGGCATTGCGGATTTGCGTCAGGCGGTGTGGATGAACCATGCGGTGATGATTGGCCTGATTGTCATTATGGTTTCGATGCTTGTGTATGAACTGCGTAAGGTAGGATGGAACAGTCGGCTTAAGGTGCTGGTAGTCTGTTTGGCTTTCTGTATGGTTGGATATATCATAGACGTGGCGATTTATTACCTGTCCAACGGGGCTTCCATGATGGTGCTGGGGATGTTCGGTTTTTTGATTTACATTGTGGTACTCGGTATCCGCTCCGTGCAGGATATGAGGAAGCTGATCCGTATCGGGATGCAGGCAAGGCATTACGAACAGATGGCGTACCATGACCAGTTGACCGGGCTGTATAACCGGACCGCTTATGCGGCGGATACGGGGGCGGAAGATTTTGAACCGGAGCAGTACATAGTGGTAATGTTTGATTTGAATGACCTGAAAAAATGCAACGATACCCGTGGGCATGAAAAGGGAGACCGCTATATTGTTACCAGCGCGAAAAAGATTCAGGAAACGTTCGGGGAATTAGGAAAATGTTACCGCATGGGCGGGGATGAATTCTGCGTGCTGTTAAAAGGAGTTACGATCAGCGATTGCAAGAAGCAGGTGCAACGCCTGAAAGACGGCGTGGAAAAAATCAACCGCAGGGAGCCGGAGGAATTCCCCATACGGATTGCCTGCGGCTACGAGCTGTATGATAAACGGATTGATTATGATTTGGGGGATACGCTGCGGCGTGCGGATAAGATGATGTACCACGAGAAATTCATGATGAAGCAGGAAGCGTTAAAGCAGCAGGGAGCGACAGGAGCATGACGGAAGGGGAAAAGCATTTCTTTACAAGATATGCGGGCAGCAGCCGTGTTGTCTCTTTTGCCGTACCCGCGGAAGAAGGCGGCGCGGTGGTAACGGGAATTGCACCGAAGGCGTTTTTAAGCTGCAAGACGCTGCGGAAGCTGGAAATACCGGATGGCGTGGTACGGATTGGCGACTGGGCGTTTGCCCATATGCAGAATTTGGAAGAACTAATTCTTCCTTTTTCCGGTATGGACTGCGGAAGGAAGGTATTTTTGGACTGCGGACGGCTAAGGAAGATAACGGTGAGGGGATGTACGGCAAAGAATCAGGGACTTCCGTATTTTCTGGCATCCGCGGTGACGGTAATGGGAAAGGACGCTTTACTCCGGCCGGAGTTTGCAGGGGATGAACGGAGCCACGGGGAATGGATGGGGCAGTATGACAGGGCGTTGGCGGATTATTTGGAGGCACCCGATGAGGAAGGTTTTGAACCGGTTTTCATCGGGTGGTTTCATGTGGAAGACATGGACGAGCAGATTCCGAAATACGTGGAGGGAAGACGGAAGGATAAAATAAGACTGGTATTGCAGCGGCTCCGTTACCCGGATTACCTGGGGGAAACCATGGGGGAACGTCTGCGGAGGTATTTGGAGGAACGGATGAGGGAACGGGACGTGCCGGCAGGGAAGGGCGGACTGTTAACCGATGTGGTTTGCGACAGGGACAGGGAATACTGCCGCCAGGTCCGTTACCTTAAGATTTTAAAGGAAAGCGGGTGTCTGGACCGGGAGGAAATCCGGCTTTTGATGGAGGGACTTGGCGGGACGAACCCGGAAATGACGCAGTATCTTTTGGAATGTATGGAGGAGGAGCGTGCCGGGGCGGATTTTTTTGGCGGATTGGAGTTGTAAATGGCGATGAAGAAGCTGGTCATAGGAATTTTGGCACATGTGGATGCGGGTAAAACCACTCTTTCGGAAGCGGTGCTCTATCATGGGGGAAGCATCCGGAAGATGGGAAGGGTGGATAACGGAGATGCTTTTTTGGACACTTATGCGCTGGAGCGCGACAGGGGCATTACGATTTTCTCCAAACAGGCACTTTTCCGGCTGGGGGATATGCAGGTAACGCTTTTGGATACGCCGGGGCATGTGGATTTTTCCGCGGAGATGGAACGGACACTGCAGGTGCTCGATTATGCCGTACTGGTCATAAACGGCGCGGACGGCGTGCAGGGACATACGCAGACGCTTTGGCGGCTGTTGGCGGAATATGGCGTCCCCGTTTTCCTGTTCGTCAATAAAACGGACCAGCTTAAGGCGGGGAAAGAGCTGCTGCTTGGTCAGTTAAAGAAACGGCTGCATGGGGAGTGTACGGATTTTACCGATACGGACACGGAAATGTTTTATGAAAACGTGGCGGTGGCGGATGAACGGACGCTGGAGACTTTTTTGGAAAGCGGTTCGGTGGGGGATGCGGAAATACAAAGACTAATCCGAAAGCGGAAGATTTTTCCCTGCTTTTTCGGTTCCGCGCTGAAGAACGAGGGCGTCGGGGAATTTCTGCAGGGGCTTCGCCGTTTTGTGCAGGTTCCGGTTTACGGGGAGGAATTTGCCGCGAAAGTGTTTAAAATCGGCAGGGATGACCAGGGGAACAGGCTGACCTTTTTAAAAGTAACGGGCGGGACGCTGCGGACGAAAGCGGCGTTAAGCGGCAGGACGGGAACGGAAGCATGGGAGGAAAAGGTCCATCAAATCCGTATCTATTCGGGGGAAAAATATGCCGCCGCGGAGGAAGTATCCGCAGGGGATGTCTGTGCCGTCCTGGGACTGTCAAAGACCTATGCGGGGGAAGGGCTCGGCGCGGAAAAAGAAGGTTTCCTTCCGGTATTGGAACCGGTGATGACCTACCGGATGATTCTTCCGGAGGGGCTTGACGCAGCGCTGTTCCTGCCGAAACTGCGGCAGCTTGAGGAGGAGGAACCCCTTTTGCATATCGTCTGGGACGGGGAGTTAAAGGAAATACAGGCGAAAATCATGGGGGAGGTGCAGACGGAAGTCCTTGGAAGTATGATAAAAGAGCGGTTCGGGGTAACGGTGGGATTCGGGGCAGGCAATATCGTCTATAAGGAAACCATTGCCGGAAGCGTGGAGGGCGTGGGGCATTTTGAACCTTTGCGCCATTATGCGGAAGTACACTTGCTGTTGGAAGCGGCGGAACCGGGAAGCGGATTGAAATTCGCCGCAAATTGCAGTGAGGATGAACTGGACCGGAACTGGCAGCGGTTGGTGCTGACCCATTTGGAGGAAAGGGAGCATAAGGGGGTGTTGACGGGCGCTCCCATCACGGATATGCGGATTACGCTGGTGGCAGGGCGCGCCCACCAAAAGCATACGGAAGGCGGGGATTTCAGACAGGCGACATACCGGGCGCTGCGGCAGGGATTGATGGAAGCACAGTCCGTGCTTTTGGAGCCTTATTATGATTTCCGGCTGGAAGTGCCGGAAGGCATGACAGGACGCGCCATGACGGATATGGAAAAACGTTCCGCCGCTTTCGGGCTGCCTGCGGCGGAAAACGGTATGACGGTACTGTGTGGGAAAGTACCTGCGGCAGCCATGCAGGATTACCAGAAAGAGCTTGCCGCTTATACAAGGGGAGCGGGGAAACTTTCCTGTACATTCCGGGGATATGAACCGTGCCATAATGCGAAAGAGGTCGTGGAACGTACCGGCTATGACCCTGAGCGGGATTTGGAGAATCCTTCCGGCTCGGTATTCTGCGCCCATGGCGCCGGTTTCGTGGTGGAATGGGACAGGGTAAAGGAATACATGCATGTGGACAGCCCTTTTCCGGACGGGCAGGGGACGGTGCCTGACCGGGGGGCGGAAGAAGGAACGGGACAGGGCTCCCAAACAGGAAGATACGGCAGGAAAAAGCAGCAGGAAGAAGGACCGGCATGGATTGGTACGGAGGAAGTGGATGCCATTTTGGAAAAAGCGTGCCACGCCAACCGGAAAAAAGCGGCAGATTCCCCTGCCGGACAAAAGGGAAACAGCTCTGCGGCGACGTATCATTACGGCAGAACGCAGAAGACACCGGAGAAATCTTTACGGCAGGAGAATTCCTTACGGCAGGAAGAAGTCCTGCTTGTGGACGGTTACAACATCATTCATGCATGGGAAGATTTGCGGGAGCTTGCCGCCGTAAACATTGACGGGGCGCGTGGGAAACTGATGGATATCCTCTGCAACTACCAGGGCGTGCGGGGCATTTCGATTATTGTGGTATTTGATGCCTACCGGATACAGGGGCACGAGACGGAAATCCTGGATTACCACAATATCCATGTGGTCTATACAAAAGAAGCGGAAACGGCGGATCAGTATATCGAGAAATTTGCCCATGAAAACGGAAAGAGGGCAAAAGTGACGGTAGTGACGTCGGACGGCATGGAGCAGATTATAATAAGGGGACAGGGATGCATCCTGATTTCGGCAAGGGAATTTGAGGAGGAAGTAAAGCGGGCAGGGGAGGAACTGTACCGGGGGTATACGGAAAAACAGAAGGAAGGGAAGAATTATATGCTGGATGCAAAGACGGCGGAGCGCATGAAAGGGGAGGTTGATCCAAATCATCCGTAGTTTTTGCAGCAAGAGCGATTAGCGGAAAATTTGACGGGGGAAATGATATGGCAATGTGGAATCCGTGGCGTGGCTGCCACAAACATAGTGAGGGATGCAGGTATTGTTACATTCATAAGGGCGATTTCAGACGTGGAATTGCCACAAACAATATTGTAAAGACGGATAATTTCTACGCCCCTGTCACTAAAAATAAATCGGGGACATATAAAATGAAAGCGGGACAGACCGTAAACTTATGCTTTTCCTCGGATTTTCTGATTGAAGATGCCGATGAATGGCGTGCCGAATGCTGGCAGATGATGCGGGAGCGTAAGGATCTGCATTTCCTGTTTTTGACAAAGCGTATCGAGCGGTTTATGGATTGTATCCCAAAGGACTGGAACGATGGATACGATAACGTCACAGTCGGATGTACGGTGGAAAATCAAGACAGGGCTGATGACAGGCTTTCCATTTTCAATGAACTGCCCGTAAAACACAAAAACATTATTTGCCAGCCATTGATTGGGGAAATAAACCTTTCCGCCTATCTTGGTCATGTTGAATTAGTCGTAGTTGGCGGCGAATCGGATAAAAACGCCAGACCGCTTGACTATGCGTGGGTACTTTCCATACGGGAGCAGTGTATTGCCCAAAAAGTACATTTTGAATTCCGGCAGTGCGGGACACATTTTATCAAGGATGGAAAAAGTTACACGCTGTCTACCCGTGATTTATGCAGCCAGGCCAGAAAAGCAAATATCAATGTTTGAATGGTCTCCTCTCTTTTTTGTGCAAGGATAAAGAGGAAAAATGTAAGAATAAGCCTTATAATGATAAAGATAAAAGAATGAGTAAAGGTTGGGAAGAATCCGGTCTCTTTGCCGAAGGAAAACTTGGAATGGACAGGATTCCGTAACCGTGAAGCCGAAGGCTGAATAGTTACCGGATAGGAGGTATCGCATGGAATGGGTCCAAAGATTAAACCAAAGCATGAATTACATTGAGGAACATTTGACGGGTGAAATTGATTATGAACAGCTTGGGCGGATTGCCTGCTGCTCTGCTTATCACTACCAAAGGATGTTTACTTATATGGCGGGCATTACGTTGGCAGAGTATATCCGGAGACGAAAAATGTCTTTGGCAGCGGTAGACTTGCAGGGTGGGGAGGAACGGATTATTGATATTGCAGAGAAGTACGGCTACCGTTCGCCCACCGCATTTAACAGGGCGTTTCAGGCTTTTCACGGGCTCGCCCCATCGGCGGTGAAAGACGGGGGCGTATCCGTGAAATCTTTTTCCCCCATTGTATTTAGGATTGCAGTGAAAGGAGCGGCAGAAATGAATTATAGAATCGAGACAAAAGAAGCATTCCGTATCATTGGCGTATCTGCGCCGCTGGATAAGGAAATCGAAAAAAATTTTACGGTGGTGCCAAAGATGTGGCAGGAGGCGTCTGCAAACGGAACAATACAGGCACTTGCAGGAATGATGGATACGCCGCCAATGGGTATTTTGGGTGTGAGTGCCTGCAATGAGGAAGAACAATGGAAATATTTCATTGCCGTTTCCAGTACCAAAACGAGCACTGAATTTGAAGAATATACCGTGCCTGCATCTACCTGGGCAATCTTTTCCGGAACGGGTACCAACCAGTCGATCCAGGACTTGGAGCAGCGGATTGTAACGGAGTGGCTTCCGGCTTCCGGATATGAATATGCCAACGCTCCGGATATCGAGGTTTACTTAAATCCGGACCCACAGAACGCACAATATGAGGTATGGATACCCGTGGTAAAGAAAAAGGCATAACGGAGGGACTTATGGACGGGAAATTTGATATGTTTATGGAAACGGTCGATGGCCGTTTCCGCAGCTTTGTAAGCCAAATCAACGGGTATCTGACGGGGAACGGCTGTAAGTGCGACATAAAACTGCAAAAAAGCGGCTATGTAGTGTCCTATGTGTTAAACGGCAGCAAAAGGACTTTGGCAACATTCGTATCCCGGAAAACGGGGATGA
>CANTGP010000106.1 GCA_947653315.1 uncultured Lachnospiraceae bacterium | reverse complement strand
GGGGCGCGGGGGGAGACCGTGGAAGCGCGTGAGGACGGCGGAGCGCAGGAGTACGGGGGACTGATTCCCGATGTGCAGATTTTCAAGGAAATCATGGTGGAACTGTTAAGGGGCAGGGAAATCGACATTCCCAAGCTGCGGGAAGAACGGCGGGAATATATCAGCGAGTTTTCCGGCGGCTTTCAATTAAACGAGATGCTTTTGGACTTTGCGGAAACGGAGGCGCCGCGGTTGGAAAAGGTGGAAGTGTACCGGATTGAGGACGGTAAGGTCATTACGTTTGAACAGGTGCCGGATGAGACAGGGGCGTGCAGGAATATCTGCTGTTCCAATGTACTGATCCGCATACAGGAACGGGAAACATGAGGTGACAGGCTTATGGCATATGAAATGGAGGAAATCCGCACGGGGCAGGAGATATTTTATTATCTGCTGGAACACCATGAACTGGGCGAGGAAGCACAGGAAAGACTGTACCGGGGATATGCGGAAAACGAGAGAATACAGAATTTGGTGAAATCGCAGGGAGAAGCGGCGCAGTGCGATATTGAGCGGTACGGGAACGTGATTTACCTGATTCCGAAGGAGGACAACTCCTTCCTGGGCTTTTCCAAAGCGCAGCTCAAACAGGTGTTGTGTAAGTCGGGCGGGACGGATAAGGATTATTACCTGTCCCAGTTTGTCATCCTGACCCTTTTGGTGGAATTTTATGACGGGCAGGGTGCCACCAGCAAGACGCGGGATTACATGCGGGTGGGGGAACTGCAGAACTGTATTTCCTCCCGTCTGAAGGAAGGTACGGAGCGGATGGGGGAGGAGGAAGAAGAACGGGCGGGAATCGCTTTTTCCAATATGTCCGAGGCATACGAGGCTTTAAAGTCCGACGAGAAAGGCTCCCGCGCCAAAACCACAAAGGAAGGTTTTTTATACCACATCCTGAATTTCCTGCAAAAGCAGGGGCTTATTGAATATGTGGAAGAAGACGAAATGATAAAGACCACGAAGAAACTGGACAATTTCATGGACTGGAATCTGTTAAACCAAAACCATTTCCAAAGGGTGAAGCGGGTGCTGGAGGGAGAAAATGAGTAAGATAAATGCCGTGCGTTTAATTAACCTGAATTATAATAACAATGCCATCCGCATCAGCGACGAGACGTTCCGGCTTAACGGGGAAAGCACCCTTTTTTCCCTGCGCAACGGCGGGGGAAAATCGGTGCTGGTACAAATGATGATGGCGCCCTTTGTGCATAAGCGGTACCAAAATGCCAAGGACCGTCCTTTTGCCGGTTATTTTACCACCAATAAGCCGACGTTTATTTTGGTGGAATGGAAGCTGGACCAAGGCGCGGGCTATGTGCTGACGGGGATGATGGTGCGCAGGAACCAGGAAATTTCCGAAGAATCACAGGAAGAACTGGAAACCATTAATTTCATAGCGGAATACAAAGAACACTGTCCCCAGGATATCGACAGCCTTCCCGTGGTGGAGAAGACGAAAAAAGACGTTACCCTGAAAAGTTTCCATGCATGCCGCCAGCTTTTTGAGACGTATAAACGGGAAAGGGGAATTTCGTTTTTTTATTATGACATGAACCAGTCGGCGCAGGCAAAGCAGTATTTTGACAAGCTGGCGGAATACCGGATTCATTATAAAGAATGGGAGACCATCATTAAGAAAGTAAACCTGAAGGAATCCGGTCTGTCGGATTTATTTGCCGACTGTAAGGATGAAAAGGGGCTGGTGGAGAAATGGTTCCTGGAAGCGGTGGAGAACAAGCTGAACAAAGACCGGAACCGGATGAAGGAATTCCAGGATATCATGTGGAAATACACCTGCCAGTATAAGGACAACCAATCCAAAATCGAAAGGCGGGATACCATCCGCGCGTTCGGACAGGAGGCGGAGGGAATCCGGAAAAGTGCGGAGCATTATCAGGAGGTCATGCGCGGTTTGGCAAGGCAGGAGGATAAGATTGCGGATTTTATCCGTCGGCTGTATGAATTGGAAGGGAAGGAGAAAAACAGCGCGGAGGAGGTACAGCGGCGGCTTTTGGATTTGGAGCGGCAGTTGGGGTATTTGGAGTACGAAAAGCTGTCGGGGGAATTTTACGCCATTGCGGAAAAAGAGCGTTTCTCCGGCAGCAATTTGGAAATGCTGCGGATGGAGGAGGAAGAACTGGAGCGGGGACGGGAAGAAATCCTGTACAGGCTTCATGTGCTGGCATGTGCCAAACTGGAGGAGAACGCGGCGGAATGCGGACGGGAGCGGGATAAGGAACTGCAGCGTTTGTCGCTATGCAGGGAGAAAAAGGAAAACCTGGAACCGGAGAGAAAACGGCTGGGCGCGCGGTTAAAGAAGTATTATGAGGATAGGAGCGCGGAGCAGGAAGCGGAAAGAAAGGCATGTCTTGAATTGCTCAGGGAGAGGGAGCAGGAGAAGGAAAAACGGCAGAAGAAACTGGAAGAACTGCGCCAAAACGAAAGCGGACTGGCGGAACAGGCGGGGGGATTCCGTGCAAAAATAAAAGCCTTTGACGATGCGGAGGAGAAGTTCAACCGGGAGTACGGGGAGAACTGGCACAGGAATATCCTCGGCGAATATGAAGCGGGGGCGCTGCAGATCCGGCAGGCGGAGTTTGAAAAAGAGCTGGGCGGCTGCGAACATGAAAAGACCAAGGCGAAGAAGGACGCGGAACGGTACCGGGAGCAGCATAAGGGAATGCAGCGGCTTTTGGAGGATAAGGCGGCGGAAAAAATCCGGCTGGAAGCCGCCTGGAAAGAAATGGAGCGTGTCCTGTCGGAATATGAGCAGGAGTTGGCGGAGCGGAAAGTCATTTTACAGTATTTCGGGCTGGGGCAGGATGAACTGTTCGATACGGATAAGATACTGGCTGCCGCGGCGCGGAAGCTGTCGGATGCCGATTTGGTGCGCAAGGGACTGGAAAAGGAAGCGGACGCGCTGGAAAAGGAATACCGCAGCATGTCGCAGGGGAAAGTGTTGGAACTGTCGGAGGAATTTTGCGGAATGCTGGAAGAAGCGGGAATCCATTTCGTATACGGCATGGAATGGCTGCGGAAAAACCAGTTTCCGCCGGTGCGTAATAAAAAGCTGGTGTCGGAGCATCCGTTCCTGCCTTATTCCCTGATTCTGTCAAGACAGGAACTAGAACGGCTGGCAGGGCTGCCGCAGCAGGTGTATACCTCGTTTCCCGTTCCGATTATCATACGGGAGGAATTGGAAAAGAAGGAAGAAGTGCAGACGGGCGCCATACAGTCTTTTTCCAGCCTGAATTTCTACGTATGGTTTAACGATAACCTTTTGGAAGAAGAAAAACTGCAGAAAATGCTGGAAGAACAGGAAGAACGCATCCGCAGGCTCCAAAAGAACATAGAGCAGAAGAAGGAAGAATATGCCGGATATATCGGCAGGCAGGAAAAAATAAGGGGACAAAAGGTCACGCAGAGGGCTTACGGGGATACGAAGGAGGAAATCCGCAGGCTGGCGGAGTCCTTCGCCGCATTGGAGCAGGAGATTTTGGATAAGCGGGAAGAAACGGAATCCCTGGAAAAGCTGCAGGTACAGAAAGAACAGCAGATTGCGGATTTGGAACAGGAGGTGTCCCGCCAGGGAAGGCGGCTTGCGGATTTTGGCTCGCTTTGCCAAAGTTATGGGGAATACCGTGAACATTGCCGTTTATTGGAGAAAAACCGGAAGGTGAAGGAACGGCTTTTGAACCTGCAGAAGTTGGAAAGGGAAAAAATAGAACGGCTGGAACAGGAATTGCTGACGGGAAAGAACCGTTTGGCGGCGTTGGAACGTAGCCTGGAAGATTGTGCGCAAAAGCGGGCGCGGTACGGGCAATACGGATTGGACGGCGCGGAAGGGGAATACGCGCCGGACGGTGCGGAAGGTGCTTTTGCGGCAGACGGCATGGAAAGCGTGCTGACAGAGGAACAGGCGGTGGAAGCGGAAAACCGTTATGAGGTCATTACGGGCGGAATCAGCGCGGAGCAGAAGGAACTGGAGGAACGGGCGGAAGCGGCACGGAAACGGTATGACAGGGCGGAGGGAGAATGGAAGCTGCTTTTGGAGAAATACCGGCTGACGCAGGAGGAATGTGCCGGTGTGCATTATGACAGGAAAGAGGAAACCCACCAAGAGGTTTTGCTGGAGGACCGGGAAGGGAAAATCGGCAGGAAGAAAGAACTGATTCACGGGGAGGAAATCCGGTGTGCGCTTTTGAAGCAGGAGAAGGAGAGCAAGATTGCCGAGATGAAGGAGCGGTGCGGGAAGGAGGAGCCGGTTGCCAAAGGGGACATCCGTACCATGGATTTTAGCGAAGCCATCCGGCAGTTGGAATACGAAAAAGGGGAAGCGGACCGGGAAGAAAAAAGGATACAGAAGAAAATACAGGGTTACGAAAGCAACTTGGCGGCGCTTGCCGAGTACGGGGAACTGGTATGCAGGGAGCCGGTGGAATGGGACTGCGATTTTTCCGTAATGGACGGCGCGGCGCTGACGAAGCAGAAAGGCATTTTAATCAGGGATTACCATTCTTACATGGAACAGCGCAGGGAAGCGCGCTCCGGGTTGGAACGGATATTAAACCGGATGATACGCATGGAGCAGTTTGCGGAAGAATTTTACCAAAAGCCGCTGGAATCCATGCTCCAGTTGACGGACGATGCGCAGCGCGTATTAAAGCAGTTGGAAACGACCATTGCGTCTTATGACAGCCTGATGGAAAAGCTGTTGGTGGATATTTCCTTCGTGGAAAAGGAAAAGGCAAAGATTATAGAGCTGATTGGGGATTACATGCGGGATGTACATGGAAATTTGGATAAAATTGACCGTAATTCCACCATTACCGTGCGGGAGCGTCCGGTAAAAATGCTGAAAATGGAGCTGCCTGACTGGACGGAAAACGAAAACCTGTACGGTTTGCGGCTGCAGGATTATATTGACGATGTAACGGCGAAGGGGATTGCCTTATTGGAAGAAAACAAAAATGTACAGGAATATCTCGGTACGAAGATTACCACAAAGGGTCTTTACGATGCGGTGGTGGGAATCGGGAACGTGCAGATTCGGCTGTATAAGATTGAGGAACAGCGGGAGTATCCCATTGCCTGGGCAGATGTGGCGAGGAATTCGGGCGGCGAAGGATTTTTATCCGCATTTGTGGTGCTGTCCGCACTGCTTTACTACATGCGGAAAGACGAATCGGACCTGTTTGCCGACCGGAACGAGGGGAAGGTGCTGCTGATGGACAACCCTTTTGCGCAGACCAATGCCTCCCATTTGCTGAAGCCGTTAATGGATATGGCGAAGAAGTCCAATACGCAGTTAATTTGTTTATCCGGGCTCGGCGGGGAGTCTATTTATAACCGGTTCGACAATATTTACGTGCTGACGCTGATTGCGGCAAACCTGCGGAGCGGAATGCAGTATTTGAAGGCGGAGCATATGCGCGGGTCGGAGGATGAGACGGTGATTGCCTCACGGATTGAAGTGGTGGGGCAGCAGGAGTTGGTGTTTTAGGTGGTGGGGATGTGTTAGGTATGATGCGGTAAGAGTGGTAGGGGAATGGTTATGGAATGGTGATGGGAAGGCAGGAGCGGGGATGGATTATTCGGAAATATTAAAAAGAAAAGAATATGGGTTTTTGCGGACGGATGAACATTTGGGAAAGTATGTGATTTTGCTTGGATTGTCGGGGAGTTATTCCTATGGAACTGACAATGCAGGGAGCGATATTGATATACGTGGAGTGGCGTTAAACCGGAAGTCGGATTTGATTGGGCTGACCCGTTATGAGCAGTATGTGGATGCGGGGACGGATACCACGGTTTATACGTTCCAAAAGATGGTGGGGCTGCTGTTGAGCTGTAATCCCAATACTGTGGAATTGCTGGGGTTAAGGCCGGAGCATTATCTATATTTGAATGGGATTGGCAGGGAGCTTGTGGAAAATGCGGGGATGTTTTTGTCCAAACGCGCCATACAGTCGTTCGGGGGATATGCGGACGCGCAGTTAAGGCGCTTGGAAAATGCGCTGGCGAGGGATGCTTATCCGCAGGCGGAGAAAGAAAAGCATATTTTCCAATCCGTGAAAAATGCCATGTATGATTTTAGGAAGCGGTATGAAAAATTTGAAAACGGTTCTTTGAGGATTTATATGGATAAGGCAGTGCATCCGGAATTTGATACGGAAATATTTATGGATGCGGATTTGAGACATTATCCGTTGAGGGATTACAAAAATATCTGGAATGAAATGAATAATATTGTCAAGGATTATGACAAGCTGGGAAAGCGGAACCGGAAAAAGGATGACAATCACTTAAACAAACATGCCATGCATTTGGTGCGGCTGTTTATGATGGCAATTGATATTTTGGAAAAAGGGGAAATCCGCACGTACCGTCAAAAAGAGCATGATTTGCTGCTCAGTATCCGCAGGGGTGATTTCCAAAAGGAGGACGGGACATTCCGGGGGGAGTTTTACGGGATTGTCAGCGATTATGAAAAGAAACTGGAGGAGGCGGCAAAACATACCTGCCTGCCGGACGAACCGGATATGGGGAGGGTGCAGGAGTATGTGATGGCGGTGAATGGGAAGGTGGTCCGGGATGAAATATAAAGAATTCAACGGTCCCGTGGAAGAATTGGTCGGGATGAAATTAAAGGAAATTGAGGAGAAGGAAAATGTAAGAATCCTCCATGCCGTGGAATCGGGCAGCAGGGCGTGGGGATTTGCTTCGCCGGACAGCGATTATGACGTGCGTTTTATTTATGTACGTCCGTTGGAATATTATCTGCGGCTGGAGGCGAAGCCTGATTTTATGGACTGGGAGCTGGACGAAACGCTGGATATGAACGGATGGGATTTGTCCAAAGCATTGCAGCATTTCCATAAATCCAACGCCACGTTGTTCGAGTGGGCAAATTCGCCCGTTGTATACGCCACGACGCCGGAGTGGAAGCGTGCGGCGGATATTGCGGGGGATTATTTTTCCTGTAAGTCCGCGATGTACCATTATTACGGGACGGCAAATAAGAATTACCATGAGTACCTGAAAGGGGAAATGGTGAAGTATAAAAAGTACTTCTATGTGCTGCGTCCTCTTTTGGCATGTAAATGGATTGAAAAGAAAGCCTGTCCGCCGCCGGTACTGTTCCAAACGCTGGCGGAGGAAGTGCTGGAAGATTCCATGAAAGACACGGTACAGGATTTGGTCCGGAAGAAAACGGCAATGGTGGAGGCGGAAAAGGGGAAACGCATTGACCGGCTGAATGATTATATCGAAGATTGGCTTCCCTATTTTAAGGAAAAGTCGGAAGCAATGGCGGATGACAGGAAAAAGGACTGGGGGAAACTAAACGAAATATTTGCGGAATATGCTTCCGGATTATGTTTCCGTCCGCGTCCTGCCGCTGCCGTTTGGTGCGGGTCCGGTGGAATCACGGACTACTAGGGTGGCGCGTAAGAGGATGGAGCCTATGGCAACATGGTTAAGCAGGCAGGAAAGGGCATAAAAACCGCATTTTCCCAAAGCAATCCGGTCCTGGCGGATCGTGGTCAGGGGCGGGGCGGTGTAAGTAGTCATGGGCAGGTCGTCGAAACCGATGATGCTAAGATCCTCCGGAATGCGGACATTTCTGTCATCGCATTCGGTGATGGCGGAAATTGCCCGTACATCGTGGGAAAAGAGGATGGCGGTAACACCCTGGTCCAAAAGTTTCGGAATGTATTTCCTTGTGGATTCGGAAATGTAATAGCCGAGACCGATGTAATTTTCGTTCACTTCCAAACCGTATTTGTACAGGGCATTGATATAGGCGTTGTATCTCGCTTTCAGGATATAAGAATCCAACGGGCCGGAGATCAGCCCTATTTTCTTATGTCCAAGATTCATCAGGTGCCGGACGGCGAGTTCAAAGCCTTCTTGGCTGTCACAGCCCACGGAGGCGATGTTGGGATTTTCCTTGATATAATTGTCGTAGAGGACGGTAGGGATTTTGGTAATACGAAACTCCTGCATCCACGGATCCAACAGAGAAAGACCAAGGATGTAGGATGCCTGGTATCCGTTTTGCATCATAAAAACGCCGTAAGGCGTCAATTTTTGGGAATTTATGGAAATAGGAATAATGTCCACGGTCCAGCCGTCGGGTTCCGCCATCTGCTTAAAGCCCAGAACGATGTCGTGGCCGAATTGGTTGGGCGTGCTGTATTCCATGTTTTCCACGAGAATACAGAGCTTTTTTTCTTTTTTCTGCAGGCGTTTGTTGACATAGCCCAGTTCCACCGCTGTTTCCAGTATTTTCTTGCGCATTTCCTCGCTGATATCGGTGGCATTATTCAGCCCTTTAGAAACCGTACTTTTGGATATTCCTAATTTTACGGCGATGTCATTAATGGTAGCCATGCTGTTATCTCCATTTTTAAATTTTGTTAAACTTTACGAATTCCTTTTTGACAGATAAAACGATTATAACAAGATACGACATAAAAAACAAGGCTGGTATCTAAACTTTGCACTCTGTCATTGTAAGATGACGGTAATGAAAAACGGGAAAATGCCGTTTGGGACGGCAGTTTTCCAAAAGAGTAAAACGAAACTTAGAAAAACTGAGTTTCGAAATTTACAGTTTCATTTGTTTCGAATCAATATACAAAATACACACAACGTCAAAAACAAAATAATAAATATAAAGTACCCAAATTGTATAATGCG
>CANTGP010000105.1 GCA_947653315.1 uncultured Lachnospiraceae bacterium | reverse complement strand
TCAATACGCCCCATCCCCCCGGAACACCGCCGGCACCGTCTTGACAATCAGCCGCAAATCCGTCCAAAGCCCCATATCCTCAATATACTTAAGGTCCATTTCCACCCATTCGTCCCACTCCACGTTCGCCCTGCCGCTGATCTGCCAGTAACAGGTCAGCCCCGGCTGTACAAGAAGCCGCTGCTTTTGATAAGCATCGCATTCCTCCATTTGGAATGTCAGGATTGGCCTGGGACCCACGATGCTCATATCACCCTTTAACACGTTAAGAAGCTGCGGAAGTTCATCGATGCTGTACTTGCGGATAAACCGTCCCACCTTCGTAATCCGCGGATCGTTTTTGATCTTAAACGCATGGCCGGACTGCTCGTTCTGCTCCTGCATCTGCTGGAACAGCTCCTCCGCGTTTCTGCACATGCTGCGGAATTTGTACATCTTAAAAGGCTTCATGTCCTTTCCGGCACGGTACTGGGCGAAAAATACCGGTCCCCCGTCCGTCAGGAACACCGCCAGCGCCGTAACGGCGAAAACAGGCGCTAACAGAAGCAACGCCGTAAAGGAAACCACGATATCAAACCACCGTTTCATTATTTTATACCCTGCCGGCTTCTTCCGGTAAATTTCCCGGTAGCCCAGACTGCCATTTTCTCTTCTTTTCTGCATTCCCATCTTTTTTAACGGGTGCCGCCGCAGGACTGCGGCAGTACCCTTACCCCACACCCGGTTTTTACATAAATCCAATCTCATACTAAAATTCCGTCTGTCATCTTACCTAAGCACATACCTGTCAGTCCGTCATTACTTGGATACGGCAACAAATGCCACCGCGCCCGAATTGGTAAGGTTCAGGACCACATGGTCTTCCCTGATTTCCACAACTTCCACGTCTACCCATGCCCCGTTTACATACTGCCTTACGACAACTTTCGTATTGGCATTTAAGCCTTTCAGGTAGAAATTAATGGTAGCCACTTTATAATTGGCGCCGGGAAAGCTGATGTCTATAACATTCAAAAGGGTTCCCTCAAGGGCTGCCGCCTGTGACTTCGCACTTTCCGTCTCACTCTTGCTTACTTTTGACAAGGTAGCGGTCAGGTTGGTCGCGACACCGTTAATGATGATTTTTCCTCCCTGTCCCACCGGTACGGCATTCTCCACTCCCGGAGTGGAAACCACCGTATTGTTATAGTATTCCCCAGCCGACATGCCACGCTCTGCCGCTGCCTGCTGATCCGTGCCGGACGCAAACCCTTCCGCATAAATCGCGCCTGCGGAAGGACTGGTAGCCGCAAAAGCCGCCGTGGAAGTAAACAATACTCCAATACCGAGTAACGCAATAAACTTTTTCATTGGCGTATACCTCCTTTCCTAAAATTACCGCTTTAGTCCCTAAGTGTGGTTTATATTAACATCCAGGATGTTAATACCTCTTTTTTCAAACACTGTCCGTTCCTTATCCGAATTCCTTTCCGGGTCAGTCCAAAATCACCCTGTTGATTTTGCCTGCCGCATCACCGATTAAAGCGCCGCATACCACATACTGCCTGTCGTCTGATGTGGTTCCGTCCAGCGTCACAAGGAAATGGTACGGCGTTAAATCGTCCCATCCTTCCCTTTGGTTTTTCCCCATCTCCCGCAGACCGAAAAGATCATCCAAATAGCTTTCGCAGCCCGCATAAGTCGTATAGTCATACCGGCGCAAAATATCGCTGCCTTCGTCATAATATGCCGCAAATACCGCGTAAGTCAGCACATTATCCTGCAGATACAGGTAAAATTTATCATGCTCCGCGAAGAAATCCGGGTTTTCAAATAAATGCAGGTCCGCAAACAGGCTGTCTTCCCCTTCGTCCTTTCCATGGATAATGGTATTAAAATCGCACATATTCATCATGTTCGGCATTTCGGTATAAAGCGCGCCGGCTTCCCCCTCCTTGCCGTCCGACGTATGGGTTATGTAATAGTCGTCGGACACAGGGCTTTGCAGCACCGGACTGTCAATATCCGTTCCCGGCACATACAGCCATGCAAAAATATCGGGATTTTCCTCCTGAAGCGCTTCAAAATCAATATGACCGTCCGCCGCCGTTTCATGGGCCAAACCGGTCTGTGGCTGCGCCTCCCCGCCGTTCCCCGGTGTGCCGTCCGCTTCCCCGTTTCCGGTATTTTCCCCTTCCTCCTCCTGCACGCCTGCCGCTGTAACATCCTTATCCAGTTCCCCATACTTACCGCCCGCTTCCCCGCATCCGGCAAATACCATGGGCAGCAGCGCCATACATGCCAATAGGAAAGCCGCTTTCTTATCCAACCGATTCATTTTTCCTGTTTCCTTTCTTCCTGTAACCCCTGTTTTCTTATTCCTGCATTTCCACCGGTTCATAAAAAACATCCAGTATCATGTCATAAAGTGCATCCTCGTCCACATAAAATTCCTCGAATTTCTCCCCCATAACCGTTTCCCCTTTCAGGGAGTAAAACCTGCTCTTGTCAAAGCGGTAATCCAGCGCCGTGGATGCCAAGTATGCCACCTCGTCCACGGTCACGTCCGTCACCATCTGTTTTGTAATTTCCTGATACATTTTTACCGGCAGGGTAATATCCTTTGCGGTCTGCGCCTTTGTCTTTTGGATAAACTCCCCCAAAAACTGCTGCTGTCTTTTCAACCGCATATCCGCGGAACCTTCCACTTTCACGTCGCGGAACCGAACATAAGAATATGCTTTCTCCCCGTCCAAGACCACCTGTTCCCCTTCACGGATGATAATTTTCCCTTTTTCCTTTCCCTCAAACGCCACTCCCACATCCTCCAATGCCGTCAGCTCAATACCGCCCAAAAGATCGGTCAGGGTAATGACGGCATCCATGTGTACAGCGGCATATCCGTGCACCGGCAGGTTGTAAAATAACCGCTGCACCGCCTTTCGCTGATATTCGCAGCTTTCTTCCACCCCGTTGCCGAAACCGTGCTGCACGGCAATCTGCGCGGTAGTAGTGGTCACATAAGCGCCTTCTTCGTTATAAATATCCACATCCGCCATGGTATTGCGGTTAATGCCGATTACTTCGATGGTTTTTTCATGCGGATTCAGAACCAGCAAAAACAATGCATCCGCCTGCCCCCCGTCGGTACCTTCCGCTACCTCTGCCACATCCCCGCCTTTATCGATTCCCATAAACAGGAAGGTAAGGATATCCTCGTTATAAGCATAAATCCCGTCCCGGTACTTAATCCACCCTTCCTGCCATACCGCTTCCTCCTCCCTGGTCAACTCCTGGGGCTTTTCCTGCACCATTTGCGGACGCGCTGCCGCCGCCTTCTTTCTTAAGTTCGACCTGCCAATCTCCCTTACCGCCCCGTAAACCGCCGCCACAAGGAGCACAAAGGATAAAAACAAACCGGCAGCAAAAAGAATCTTTCCGTATCTGCTCCTATGACGGTGCCTATGCCTGCTTCTGCGTCTCCACTTTACCTTCACACCAAAACTCCTTAAAAATCTTCCGCCGCTTCCGCATCCTCCTTAGGCAGCCTTGCCGGAAATACCCGGGAAGCCTTTGTTACGTTCCCCGCCATGTCGCTGACGGCATAAAACACCACTACGGAAGAATCTTCCCTGTTTTCCACGATTTTTTCTATCACGATACGGTCCGACACATCACCGTCCGTACCGTCATAAGCCGTTATTCCCTGCAGCAGCTCCGCCTGCTGCGTCTGCCGCGTATAGGTAAGTCCGTTTTCCTGGAACGACAGTTCCGGTTTTTCCCTGTCCTGCTTTAAATACAGCATCACACAGACAACCGCCAAAATCAAATTAAACACCGTAAAAATACCGGCAACCAAACCGCTGTGTTTCATTTCTTTTCGTCCCCGTATCTTCCATAATACTTACCGTAATATTTTCCGTAATGCCCGTAATACCCCTTGCTGTTCACATCCACCTTATTTAACACCACTCCCAAGATCCGGCATCCCGTCATGTCCAACTGTTCCTTAACCCGCTGCGCAAACTTATGGCTTACCGCATTGCTCTCCACCACGAAAACGGTACCGTCACACTGTTTCGCCACCACTGCCGCATCAATGACGCTTCCAAGCGGGGGCGTGTCGATAATGACATAATCAAACAGGTTCTTCAGATTCTTAAGGATGGACTCAAAAGCCCCGCTCCCCAAAAGCTCACTGGGGTTTGGCGGCACCGGTCCCGCAAAAGCCACATATAAATCCTGCACATTGGTGCTGCAGATTACTTCGGAAAACTTCGCCCTGCCGATCAGACAGTGGGTCAGACCCATCTTCACCGCCCCTGTCCGGTACCGTCCCACCAGCACGGATTTTCGCATGTCCGCATCCAAAAGGATCGTCCGGTTCCCCGCCTCCGCAAAGGATTTTGCCATTTCCATTGCCACGCTGGACTTTCCTTCGTTTGGCGTACAGCTTGTCACCGCTATGATCCTGACATCTCCGCCGCAGAATTCGATATTGCTGCGCAGAGTCTTAAAGGCTTCCTGCATCCGGTAATCGCTCTGCCCAAACTGTAATTTCACTTCCTGCATTTTTCTTCTCCCACCGTTTTTCCGTTCTTTCCCCTTTGTTCTTTGCACTATTTGTATTTTGCAGTATTTTGCATAGGAAACGGCTCTTTTTACCCCCGCTTTTTCCTCCGCACCGCTTCCTGCTCCGATACGGGGATGAGCGCCAGCGTACTAAGCCCAAGATATTTTTCCACGTCCTCCGACGTCTTAATCGTATCGTCAACCAAATACTGCACCAAAATCACCGCACAAATAAAAAAACAACCGATGATTCCGCCGATCACCGTCCATTTGAAACAACTCGGCCCCGCTTTCTGGGTGGGCATGTTTGCCGTCTCCACCACATTTACCGCATCAATGTCCATGACATTTTGGATATGCTCGCTGGCAACCTCCCGGATGCAGTTCGCCATATGCATGGCCTCCACCGGATCCACGTCTTCCACCGTAATGGAAACGATACGGGTATCGCTTGGCGTGGACACCCTGACCACCTTTAGCAGTTCCTCGTACTCCATATCAAGATTTAACTTCTGCATGACTTCTTCCAAAACATACCGGCTGTTAATCAGCTCCGCATAGTCCTTAGTGAGCTGCGTTCCCATCTGCACATCGCTGTATGTCACCGCAGTACTTTCCGTTTTATTCAGAATATAAATTTTGGTGGTGGACTCGTAATACGGCGCCACCACATATTTACTCACCGCAAAGCATCCGAGTGCAAAAAACAGGCTGACACTGGCAATCAACCATAAATTGCCCAATAACAGGCGGAATATCTCCAGTAAATCAATTTCTATGACATCTTCCCTTTGGTTTTCCATTCCTTCCCAGTCCGTTCCTCTCCCGCATCTGCCAAAAACAAACCGTCCAGGCAGCCCTACACCATTGCGTCTATATATTCATCGGCAATTATCCTCGAGGGATTAACCTGAAAAAGCCGCGCCGCATAATCTTCCCCGAAATGCCTGCAGATGTATTTGGCACAATTCGCCAAACAGGGAGCTCTCCTCACAGCGTCATGGGCATCCGTGGCAACGAAATGCACCATCCGTTTCTTTAAAAGCGTCCGCGCAAAATGCCTGATCTGCCAGCCGTTTGCCCCCATGATGCTGCCCGCATTCACCTGTATGTAACAGCCCATACCGTACAGTTCCCCGGCCTTCTCCACGGAAGAACTGACACACCGATACCGCTCCGCATGGGCAAGGACCGGCTGGTATCCGGCTGCCTGCAGGCGGTATATCCCGTTCCTGATATGGTCAAACCCGTCCATTGGGCCAAATTCCACCAACACATAAGAAGAACCTGCCATGGTGGGAATGTCACCCTGTTCCAGCAATTCCGCCACATCGCTGCGGTAATATATCTCGCTTCCGGCATACAATTCCATGTCCATCCCCAAGTCCCCTAACGCCTGCCGCAATTCCGCAAGCCCCTTTTCCAAAGACATCTTGCTAATGTTACGGCGCTCCGGCTTATTATGGGGTGTCAGAATCATACGGCGGATTCCGTTTTCCCACGCAATCCGGAACATTTCCATGCTCATCTCCCTGCTCCGCGCACCGTCGTCCACACAGGGAAAAAGATGGCAATGGATATCCGTATATCCCTGCATTTTCCTTTTTCTCCTTTGTCTTTTCACCGAAATTCACGGTTAAATCTGATTATAACATGGAAAGAGGGATTTGTCTAATTCACATTTTTGCCATATAATATATATTGAGGTGATGCGTCCGCACCTCTGTCAGGAAACGGCAAAAGGAAATCCCAGCGCCCCCGCAATATCCGCTTTCATGTCCTCCACCGCAGCCCGCGCGGCATCCCCGAAATGTTCCGCCCCGAACCGTGCATACTGCTCCTGCCCGTACGCCGCGATAATCCCCCTGGAGGAATTTACGATTGCGCCCAGTCCGTCCGCGTTAAAAAAGTGTACCAAATCCTTTCCCCTGCCGCCCTGCGCACCGTACCCCGGAACAAGGATATAAGCCTTCGGCATGATTTTCCGCAGCACCTTTCCCGTTTCCGGATAAGTTGCCCCTACGACCGCGCCCACATAGCTGTAACCGTCACCCATGTGGTCCGCTCCCCATTCCGCCACTTTCTCACCAACCGCTTCATAAAGCGGCCTGCCGTCCACCAGCCGGTCCTGGAATTCCCCGCTGCTTGGATTGGAAGTCTTCACCAAAACAAATATTCCCTTCTTTTCTTTTTTGCATACTTCCACAAAAGGCTTTACGCCGTCCGAACCAAGATAAGGGTTTACCGTGATGAAATCCTCGTCAAATCCCGCATATTCCTGCCTTCCCACCTGTACTTTCCCCAAATGCCCCACGGCATACGCTTCCGAAGTGGAACCGATATCCCCGCGTTTTACATCGCCGATCACCACCAGTCCCTTTTCCTTACAGTAATCCACCGTCTTTTGAAAGGCTTTCAGACCTTCGATACCGAACTGCTCATACATGGCAATCTGCGGTTTCACTGCCGGAACCAAATCGTAAATACAATCCACGATTCCCTTGTTAAACTGCCAGACAGCTTCCGCCGCCCCTTCCAAAGTCTCCCCGTATTCCCGGTACGCCTTTTCCTTCACCGGATCCGGAATATACTTTAACATGGGATCAAGTCCCACCACGATAGGAGCTCCCGCTTTTTTGATTTTTTCCACCAGTTTGTTGATCATGACATTTCTCCTTTTGTTTTTCCTTTTGTTTTTTAGATTCCCTTTTGCACGGTCCCGTAACCGTTCCCCGCTTTATACGGGACAAAAGGCGTTGTCTTATAAAGCAACGCCTTCTAAATCATCCAAAACATATTTATTTTCAATATAATAATTAAACTTCTCCCGTTCCACCCATTCCCATTCGCCGTAATCTTCGGACAGGATAATATTCTCCTCATCCGCTTCCTCCATACTGCATAGGTAAGCAATCCCCACGCACTGGGAATCGCCAATCATATTGGACCATGTATACACCACATGCTCGATTTTGCCCTCCACGGACAATAGGTCATGAATGGCGCGGAGTACCGCATCATCCGGCGCCTCCCCGAAATTCACTTCCGCATCCACAAATTCCCATACAAAGGGATCGGGAATACGGTCGTCCACCCACCGTTTCACCAAAAGGTATTTGTCATCTTTTTTAATGATTCCTTTTACACGCAAATAAATGTTCTCCATAGCATCCTCATTTCCGCGCGGCATGGACTGCGTCCTGCCGCACTTGATATTTTCCTTCTATTTTCCGTTTTTTCTTATTTTATACATTTTTTATACCGTTGCTGTTTTACGTTTTACGCCGTAACCATTTCATGCCTGTCCGCGTACTTTTTGATATTTGACACATTCACGTATTTCCGGTAATCGTTTCCCTTGGCCACCACCAGCGTCGGCGCCTGCATAACCCCGTATTTTCCGGCAAGCTCCATGTTTTCCTCCGCATCTATGATCACGTACTGTTCCCCTTTTAAATATTCCTTCGCCATTTTGCAGTTCGGGCATGTTTTCGTGGTGAACAGATACTTCACGCTCTCCGGTTTCTCCACCTTCACCCGCAGCTCGCTTTCCCGGTTGGATAAAGTGACCATGCCCGCCATGGGGCGTTTTAGGCGGGAAGCCGCCACGTCATATTCCGTCCGGTTGGCAAATTCCTGCAGTTTCCCGTCGTTCCAGTTCGCCACCGGCCGGTAATATCCGGTAATACGGCTGTAAACCTCCGTCGCCCTCCCGCAATGGGGACATACCTTCTGCTCCCCTGCCAGATAACCGTGTTCCCTGCAAACGGAATAAGTGGGGGAAAGCGTATAATACGGCAGTCTGTAATTCTCCGCAATCGTCCGTACCAGGTTCGCCGCCGCCTTCCAGTCCGGCAGTTTTTCGCCCAAAAAGGCATGGAACACCGTACCCGACGTGTACAACGTCTGCAGTTCATCCTGGATATCCAGCGCATCGAAAATGTCCGCCGTGTAATCCACCGGCAAATGGGAGGAATTGGTATAATAAGGCGTATCCCCCACATGCCCCGCCGTTTTAATGGACGGCCAGCGTTTCTTGTCATGCTTTGCCAGCCGGTACGTCGTGCTCTCCGCCGGCGTCGCTTCCAAATTATATAAATCCCCGTACATTTCCTGATAATCGGAAAGACGGCTTCTCATATGGTTTAACACCTCTTTGGTAAATTCCTGTGTCCGCACGTCGCTCATATCCACCTTTAGATGCAGCCTCTACATCCCATGTTATTTCTGTAACTTC
>CANTGP010000104.1 GCA_947653315.1 uncultured Lachnospiraceae bacterium | reverse complement strand
ATTCTTTTTGGAACAGGTAATCTGCATATTTCTCCAGCTTCCTTGTCTGCTTCATTTTGTTACCTCCCTTTTACAATTCCAAGGCAGGGAAAGCTGTCTTCCATATGGCAGGGGTTACCATATCATATCATTTATATAAGGCATAATCCTGCATTTCACGCTGAAAGCCCGCATTTACCAAAGCAGCTTCCGCCGTGCCGGGATATTCCTTTACCACAATACGTTTTAATGAGGGAAATAATTTTCCCCGCCTGTATTCCTCCGCAAAAAGTTTCAGGCATTCTTCTTTCCGTTCTTCGTCAAAAATGCGCAGTGTTTTCCCCTGCCGTTCCATGACCGCCACGGGAATGCCCCCAAAACATGCCACGGCATTTCCCACTATATTCATAAAATTCCGCCCTTCCGTATGGGGCAGTATCTTGCCCCAGCATTGGACGGGATCTGCCGCATTGACCCAAACCATTGTTTCCTCCGGCCTTTGCAGCATCCGCACCACGGCCGCGTAATCTTTCTGCCGGATAAACTGCATCCCGGACATTCCATCCACAAAATATCCCCTTCTCGCCTGCCCGGTATACTCCCATATACGCAGCACAGACAGCGCATCCTGCCAGGAAAGTCCGCAGGCCGCCGCCGTTTCCTTTCCCAAAATAAGGAAACGGTCAAAACACTTTTCCAGCTTTTCTTCCAACGGCAATTCCTTTATGGGCCTTACCACATCCCACCTTCCGGCATTTAACGCTTTTACTTTCGTATTTACACGCTGTCTTGCCGTTGCTTTCCTTGTTTTATCCTTATTCATCCACTGACGCACCGGGACAAAGCTGTCCGCACACACCAAACCTTTTTCCAACAGCCCCATTAACGTATCATAAGGGGATTCCCCATCCAAAAGCCCGTTCATGGACTGAAGGAAGCTGGCTCCGCGCTTTAACAGTGTCCCGTATATGATTTGTTCGTTTCCGCTCAATCCCTCCATCCTGCCGTCCGGTCCGGCATCCCAGTCAATATCTTCCTGACGGTCAAAACGGATTGTACCCTTTTCTTCCATATGCCAAAACAGTTCCCCTTTGGCAAGAAACGTATCCAATAACGCCTCCCGGTAATTCCCCACCCTGCCGGAAAGAAGAATTCCTTCCCAAAAAGGAGCCGGAAAAGAAGCGCCCGCATACCGCTTTAAAATACTTTCCACACATTCCCCCGCAGGCGCCCCGGACTCCATCCGGGACAACAGCAGCGCCGCATATGCTCCTGCCGGACAGGTCCGTACCGCCTCCCTGCGGTTTTTTACCGTCCGTATCCTGGCGCGGCGGTACAACTGTGCGTGGTAATACCTGCCGTCCTGCTCTACCGCTTCTTCCCTCCGGCAAAGTTCTTCCAATACCTGTTTCGCATCAAAAACAGCTAATCCGTAACGTTCCGCCGTCTCCTCCGCATCCGCGGCCCCCCGGTAGCGCAGCATCCGTCTGATGATATGGAGACGTTCTTCCCGTTCTTTCCCTTCCTTTCTATAAGATTCGGATTCCGTTTCCCCAAATGCAGCCGCATATTCTTCTTCCTGTTCCGCCGCAATCCATAAACCCTGCTCCAAATACAGTACCCTGCCGTCTTTTGCCAAACGGTCCAGCCATTTGGCCGGAATATCCAGCTCCCCTGCCGCCAAATCCCCTTCCGTCATCAGGAGGGAATGAAGCTGTTTTTCGTCCGACGGAAGCCTGTCGCGTTCCTGTACCTGCGCCAGTTCCCCCCGCCCCGGTTTTAACGCCTGTTTTTCTTCCTCTCTTAACGCTTCTTCCACCGCTCTGTGGATATCCTGCGGGGTCGGGGAATAATCATACATGACCGAGGCTTCCTGCCCCCATTGGAACGGAAGGGACATGGGAGAAGGTATTTCGGTATACACTTCCCGCACTTTCACCATACCCGAACGGATATCGCATAGTAATTCCCTTAACCCTTCCACATCCCATAATTCCTGCATACACTCCCGCTTGGTCTCCCGGATCAGGGGATGTTCTTTCTCCCTTACCACCTGTTCCAGCATCTCCGCACTCCGCAGCCTTTGCATCCAAAGGGGCTGCCGTCCGTTCCTGCGGACACCCATCATCAGCGCACGGCCGCTGTTATAACGGAATGCCATGTTAAACAACGGGGTAACGGGCAGAAGAATTTCCAATTGTCTGACACAGGCGTCAGGATTAATCCCCTGCAAAATCCCTTCCGGCAATATACTGTCCCCGTATGCATACAGTAAAAACCCGTCTTCTTCGTCCACACTCCCGATTTCCGTCCCGAGCCGTTCCCCCGCAGTCTTTGCCGCAAGAAGCGCCAAAGGAGCATGAATTCTTCTTCCAAAGACGGAATGGAACATCAACTGGCTGTTCCCGGAGGAATCCTTAAAGTGCTCCACAATGATTGTCCTGTCATCCGGCAGTCCTCCCACCGCTTTTATCTGCCGCTCCAGATAACCGGAAGCCAATCCCGCCGCAACCCCGTCCAGTCCGAGCCCCTGCAGGGCATCCGAAAGCGTTCCGTCCCCGTATGCTTCCGAAAGGGAGCGGAACATACGCCCGAACGCTTCCCCCGTCCGTTTGTTCCTGCCTTTTATCTCCCCTTTCCAAAAAGGAAGCCGTGCCCCTTCCACGGGAGCCTGCGTTACGGTCACGGTATCCCTGCTGATTTGCAGAACCCGCCATGCAAAAGAACCGAGGATAAAGCGGTCGCCTTTTTGGGATTCGTAAACAAACTCCTCGTCCACCTCTCCCAGTTTCACCCCTTCTTCCGTTTTTACGGCATATAACCCTTTATCTGGAATGGTACCGCCCGCCGAAACCGCCAGCATCCTGCTGTAACCGTCCCCTTCCACTTTTCCGTGTATCCTGTCATACAAAACCCTCGGACGTGCAGGGATGTCCCGCCCGTGCTCATAATCCCCTGCCAGCATTCCGAGAACGGACCTTACGTCTTCTTCCGTGACATGGCGGAACGGCCATGCCCTCGGAAGAATCTCCATAACTTCCTCCAGCCCATAACTTTTAAATGCCGCCATGGAAACCAAATGCTGGGCAAGCACATCCAAACATCCGGAGGGCGGATTGACCTGCTCGATACCGCCTTTCCTTGCAAGCTCCGCCGTCATACCGCAGGATAAACATTCCGCCGCCGTCCTTGGGAAAAGGTACATGACGCTGACCCTGCCCGGATTATGCCCTGCCCGCCCAAGTCTCTGCATCGTACCGGAAACGGTGCGGGGACATCCCACCTGTAATACCTGGTCGATTTCCCCCACATCAATGCCCAGCTCCATGGAAGATGTAGCGCATAAAAGCCTTAACTGCCCATCCCGGAGTGCAAGTTCCGTTTCCATCCGCTGTTCCTTGGAAAGACTTCCGTGGTGTACCCGCGCAAATCCTTCCCCGCCCTGCAAATTGACGTAATACGCCAATTTCTCCGCATATCTCCTGCCCTCCACAAAAGCGATTACGCTTCGGCTGCCCTGGCAATACCGGTACACCAGCGCCCCAAGCTCCTCCCAAATCGGATCCTTCCTCCTTCCTTTGGTTAAATCCGCATAAGGACCGAGTACCTCCAGTCTGACCTGCTTTACCATGGAAGGAGCCACAACGCCCACTTTTTCCGGCGCCAAATACTCCGCCGCCGTTTCCAAAGGCTCGATGGTAGCCGACAGACCAATGCGCTGTAACGGCTGTCCGCACAGGATATCCAAACGTGCCAGCGAAAGCATCAGGTGCGCACCCCTTTTCGTATCGATCAGGGCATGAAGCTCATCCAAAATTACCGTTTTTGCAGTCGCCAGCATATTCTGCCCTGTTTTGGAAGTAAGCAGCAAATATAAAGATTCCGGCGTGGTAATCAGGATATGGGGCGGATGCTTCACCATCCTCTGCCGCTCCCTTGGAAGCGTATCGCCAGTACGGATTGCCACCGTAATATTTCCCTTTATCCCATCCAAAGGACGTTTTAAATTTTCCCGGATATCCCCAGCCAAAGACTTTAAAGGGGAAACATAAATCAACCGCAGCTCCTCTTTTAACGTCCCCTCCCTTTCTTCTTTTGCCATTTGGTCCAAAAACACCAAAAAGGCAGAAAGTGTTTTCCCGGTTCCCGTAGGCGCCGACACCAACACATGACCGCCCGCCGCAATCGCCGGCCAAGCCTCCCTCTGAACCTGCGTCGGCTCCCCAAGCGCCTCCCTGAACCAAACTTCCGTTTCTTTCCCAAAAATCTTTAAAACATCTTCCATCCTTTTCTTCCCTTCCTGCAGCCTTCCGCCTTTTCAGATACAATAATTCCCATTCCGGTTATACCCGGCCCGTACAGGAGTCCGCCTCTAATCCGCCGCCTCCCGCTTTAAACTCCCGTAAGAAAGCAAGACATAGACCACATAAACCAAAAAAAACAGTCCCAACGTAATCCCTGCAATCACAAGCGGGTGACTGCTTCCCGACAAAGTACCCGGTTCCACTCCGCTGCCAAAATTCAATATAAAACATACTCCTATCAACACGGACGGCACCACCGGCATGGTATAGTAAATAACAAACTGTGTTTTCAGCGCTTTCACCATTTCCCGCCGCTCCATGCCAAGTTTACGCAGCAGGATAAACTGCTGCCTGTAACGGTTTTTCTCACTGAGCTGCCGTAAAGTAAGGATAGTGGCTGCCGTCATGGTAAGCACCAGGGCGAGATAATACAGCGGGAAAACCATAATTGCCATCATGGATGCCGCTTCTGCCTCCTCTTTGGATTTCACAAACAAAAACAAATCCAAATCCATTTGTTTCCCTAAAAAATCGTATTGCGCTTCTTTTACCGGTTCTGCCGTTTTCGCAACAAACATTGTGTGGCTGACGGTACCTGACTGCAGCGCTTCATCCGGCACAACCAAAAGAAATCCCTGCCCGTTCACGTCCCACAGATATTGGGCAAACGGCTCCGTGCGGACACCTGCCGGAACCAGCGTATGACCGCCTGACCTTACGGGATTTTCCCAATCTTCCAAAAACCCTGCCAAATAGGGCTGGCAATGGATGACATATTGTCCCTGTCCGGGTTCCGCCGCCGGATAGCCGAGCATTTCCCTAAGAGCCGCATAATCGCTGGCACACATTAAGATATCTTTTTCATAACACCGGTAATACTCCGTATGATTTTCCAAATAATCCGTTATTTCGGAGGTTTCCCCTTCATATAAAGAATATTGCCTGAAATCCGCCACCGGAATGTTTTCCTTCACATAAGCCACACTGTCCGTAAATTCCTCCGCTTCCGGGTTCCCGGTGCTGATAATGATGTCAAAACAGGCTAACAATGCCATCCGGTTTTGAAGCATTCTTTGAATGGTTAATCCGCTTCCTTCCGAAATCAGGGTTGCGGTAAAAAGCAGGGCAATGGTCGCCATAACCACCCCCATCTCGGCAATCTTGGCGGACAGGGTGCGGAACACCAACAGATTTTGCCCACGGTACTTTCTCTCCCCGTGCTTTTCAAACCAGGCAGGAATGGCAGAGGAAAAACCGGCAAAAAAACCGTAAAGGAATAAAATAATGCACACTGCCCCAAGAATGCCGAACAATAACCCGCCAGCCATAAGTAAAACGGCTCCAATCGCCCCTAACAAAACCGAAACCACAAAAACTGCTTTTCTCCGGCCGCTTTTTTCAATGACCGCCTTCTCGTTCTGCCGCTCGAAATAAATCAAATCATAAATTTTCATGGAGCGGATACGCCTGCGCCCTTTTAACTGGGCAATTGAATAAATCAACAGGAAATAGATGAACGTAAGCCCTGCTGCCTGCACGGAAAAAGAATACATAAAATGATATGGAATATCAAACAATGCCAATATGACGGCACGCAAAACCTGAAACAGAATATTCCCGGACAGGATTCCCAGTACAAAAGCAAAACCGCCCACCACGAGATTTTCCAGAAAAAATAACCGTGCCACCTGCCGATTCTCCAAACCCACCAAAATATAGGTGCCAAGTTCCCTGCTGCGTCTGGTCAGAATAAATTTTGTGGTATAGGAAACCAACCAGCTCATGATGCCCACCACCACAATACTCGCGAAAACGATGACAACAGGCATCGATTTCAGCAGCCGGGAAAGCGCCCGGATTTCTTCGGAAAAAATAAGTCCGTTAAATGCATACATCAAAGCCGTCACCATAACCACCGTCACAAAATAAACGAGATAATCCCCCGCCTGACGGCAGGCATTGCGGAATGATAATTTAAATAACGTCACTGATATCACCTCCCATCAAGGCAAGCACATCCAATATTTCATGGTAAAAGACGGACCGTGTCCGCTCCCCGCGCAGCAATTCATTAAAAATGCGTCCGTCTTTCAAGAACAGGATTCTGCCGGCATAACTGGCGCTGTAAGCATCATGGGTTACCATAAGTATGGTAGCGCCCATATCCCGGTTCATCTTTTCCAGGATTTCCAATAAATTTTTGGATGCTTTGGAATCCAACGCCCCCGTCGGTTCATCCGCCAGCACTAACGATTGGCCCGCCACAATGGCACGGGCACAGGCAGCCCGCTGCTTCTGCCCGCCGGAAACCTGATAAGGAAACTTATCCAACACATGATCGATTTCCAGTTTTTGGGCAACCTGACCGACCTGGCGTTCCACCTCGTCCGCGTTCCTGTGGTTGAGGGACAGTGCAAGACCGATATTTTCCCCAATGGTCAATGTATCCAGCAGATTAAAATCCTGAAACACAAAACCGAGCTTTTCACGGCGGAACTGTGCCAGTTTTGCGGCAGGAAGATCCGCTATGTTTTCCCCATCCAACAGGATATCCCCCGCACTTACGGTGTCAATAGTGGAAATACAGTTTAACAGTGTTGTTTTCCCGCTTCCCGATGCTCCCATAATGGCGGTAAATTCCGCATCCGCCACATCAAAACTGATCCGATCCAGCGCTTTGGTGACATTATTTTTGTTCCCGTAATATTTTTCGATATTTTTCACTTGCAGCATACCCATTCCTCCTGTCTTATGACGATATGGTACACCTAAAACGGGACTTGTTGTATCGAAATCATATGGATTTTCCTTACGAATCCGTAAGTTTCGCCGGAAAAAATAACGTCACTTTCGTTCCCTTTCCCGTTTCCGAAGTAATTTCCATATGAATTTCCAAACACTCCGCCAGCCTGCTGCACAGATACAGCCCCATTCCGGTGGAGCCTCCCCTGGAACGTCCATTGCTTCCCGTAAAACCACGCTGGCATACACGGGAGATTTCATGGGAAGGAATACCGATTCCGTTATCACACACCGCCAACCATACCACCTTTCCGTCCTGCCCCGCCGACAATGTAACCAAAGGATGATCTCCCCGGTAGCGGGCCGCATTCTGCAATAACTGCCCCAACATAAAAATAACCCATTTTCCGTCGGTATAAACGGTCTGTCCCAAATCCCCTGTTTCGATGCGGATACCGCTTTGGATAAGCAGCGTCCGGTATTGTAAAACGGCTTTATCCACAAGCCCTGCAAGATTCACCCTGCGGATAATAAAATCCTTCTCAGGGCTTTCCGCCCGCGCATAAAACAACGCCCTTTCCACATGGGCTTCCATTTGCGCCAGCTCCCGCAAAAATTTTCCCCGTACTTCGGGACTGGCATTGCGGCAGATTAATCCGGCCGCCGTAATGGGCGCTTTCATCTCATGTACCCAGCTCTCCACGTATTCCCTGTATTCCCTCTGTGCCGCCCTGGCATCGGAAACGGCGCCAATCATCGCTTTTCCGGCCCTGCGGGATAACTCAAACAATTTCCGCTCATAAACCGTCCCCGCTTTCGGGATGCATTCGGCAAACAAATATTTTTCATCCAAACCATCCATAATGTTCTGCAATTCCTTAAGGCGGGTCCGGCAGCGGAAAAAAGCCGCAGTCTGTACCCCAACAAAAAATAAAAACCATATCACAAACAAAAGCAGAAGGATTCCCGCTTCTGTCCCCGTTACCAAAAGAAATACCGATGCCGCTATCACAAAAACCGCCTGAAAAACAATATTTCCCAAGCGGTCCTCCAAAAATTCCATCACTGTCATAACTGATACCCCATTCCCCTGCGGGTCTTAACCAGCCCGCTTTTCCCAATTTCCTCCAGCTTACCCCTAAGCCTTGTCATATTGACACTGAGTGTATTATCATCAATATAAATTTTATTTTCCCAAAGCATTTCCACTAAATCGGCGCGGGCTACAATCTCCCCCGCGTGTTCCATCAGGTATGCCAAAATCCGCAATTCATTACGGGACAGCACTGCCGTCCCCATTTCCGACGATACGGTTCCTTTCACCAAATTCAAAACCAGCCCGCAAGCCTCCAGGGCATCCGCCTCCGGCACGCCTCCGCCCCGGCGCAGCACAGCCTTAATGTGTGCCAGCATCACGGGAATATTATATGGTTTCGTAATGTAATCGTCACCGCCTAAACTAAGCGCCCGGATTTCATCCAAGCCCGAATCACGACCGGTAATGAAAATAACCGGTACATGGACGGATTTCCTGATTTCCGAACACAGGGAAAAACCGTCCTGTCCCGGCAGACCGATATCCAGCAGCACCAAATCCGGGCTGCCGACCCTTACCTGTTTTGAAATATCCGTAAAATCCCTGACCTCTATGGGACAGTATCCTTCGTTTTTTAATATAAGCGTTAATTCTTCGCGGATAGTGGTATCGTCTTCTACTATCATGATTGTCTGCATTTATTCACCCCTCGGAGTTCAACTCTCCTGAG
>CANTGP010000103.1 GCA_947653315.1 uncultured Lachnospiraceae bacterium | reverse complement strand
AAAAAAGGAGGTCTATCAGTTATGAAAAAGAAATCAGTATCCATGCTTCTGACTGCCGCCATGGTAATGTCATTGGCAGCCTGCGGGGGCGGGGACAATACTGCGCCTGCGGCAGAGGGCAGCGGCAACGGAACAGAAACACAGACGGAAACGACGGCGGAGAGCGAAACGGCGCCCGCAGGGGATTCGGCAGCGGAAGCTCCTGCGGCATCCGAAGGGGACGGCTACCAACTTGATAAGATTACCATGGTAGTGGACGGCAACCTGTCGGCAACCTTGGACAGCGGACAGGCGGAATTTGAAAAACAGTGGGAAGAAGCGGTGGGCGTGGATCTCGAAATCCAGCAGCTTGACCATTCCGGTTATACGGATGCGGTAGGAAGGCTGTTTGCCAGCGGGGATTACCCGGACGTCATGATTATGCCTGCGGATATGTATGCGCAGTATCTACCGACGGGAATGCTTTGGGACATGACCGATGCTTATGACAATGCGGATTTCCAGTCCAGGATGCTTCTGCCGGGTATTAAC
Organism: uncultured Lachnospiraceae bacterium; assembly: GCA_947653315.1. Lineage (GTDB taxonomy): Bacteria > Bacillota > Clostridia > Lachnospirales > Lachnospiraceae > Kineothrix. Next base: position 8,275 of record CANTGP010000103.1, on the reverse strand, counting down.
GAAGCGGTGAGGCAAAAAGGAAACGGCAGGCTTTACGGTTTTTCCCCTACCTACGGGAACGGATGTGTGACTTACGTGAAAAAGGCATGGATGGATGCTTTGGGCATTAAGGTGGAAGATATTAAAACCTATGACGACTATTATACCATGTTAAAGCGCTTCCATGATGAGGACCCGGACGGGAACGGCGTAAACGGCGATACATACGGGGTGGTAGCGGCAGGTTTTATCGGGAACGAAGCGCCTTATATCAACTATCTTCCCGAATTTTGGCAGGATGCATATCCCGGATTTATCCAGGGGGATGACGGCGTATGGACCGACGGGTTCCAAAGTGATGCCAGCAAGGCGGCGCTGCTTAGGCTGCAGCAGGCATATAAGGAAGGCGTCATCGACCCGGAAACGCTGACGGCATCCACGAAAATAGCCCGTGAGAAATGGTTTTCCAATGACCAGACAGGTTCTTCCGGCGCATATACCTATTGGGCGGGACGCTGGTACCAGACCTTGACCGATTACTTTGTGAAAAATGATTTGGACCCGGAATTGGTGATGCTTCCGCCCATTGAAGAAGTGGGGGCGTACATTAACCGGGAAGCGCCCGTATGGGTTATCATTGACGACGGGGACGGGGATAATGCCCGTGAACAGGCGATTTTTGACAAGTTTTTTGAAACCATGATGGACGGCGACGTGGTGCAGACGCTTTGGACCTATGGTGCGGAGGATGTCCACTGGTCGGTACATGCGGAAGAATTTGTGACAAACCCGGACGACCCTGAAAAGAGGAAAGAATACAGTTACGAAGAAGGGGAATTCCATTTGAAACTTTCGCTCACGAATCCCAACGCCCTGTGGGCAAAGAATCTCTTTGACCCGAACCTGGTAGTCTGTGAATTGACCAATGGCTACGGGGATCCCAGCGATCTTTTGTTGGCGGGCAGCAAGTTCTTTTCGGAGAACAGCAAGGATGCTCCCATGGCTCCCATCAGTGAGACTTATACCAACGAGGCAGGTACGATTTACGATGCGAAACTGGCGGCCGTTACGGAAGTGGTGATTAACGGCGGCGATGTGGATGCGGCGATGCAGACTTATGTGTCCACCGTCGGAAGTATCATCGACCAGTGTTTAAGCGAACTGAATGCACAGTAAAGCGGGCGGGCGCGCAGGCAGACTGCCTGCCGTCCCGTACGCTTGGGCTGTTGCCCAGGGAAAAGAGGGAGGGAGCGGTATGAAAAAAAAACAAGCAGTAACGTCCACGGGCGTAACGGTGCGTGAAAAACCGCTTGGTATGCGCATTTGGAACTGCCGCGGATATTATCTGATGTTTCTGCCGGTTTTTATATTTGTCATTATCATGAATTACTGGCCGATGCTGGGAATCCGGTATGCGTTTTATGACTACAAACCGGTAGGCCAGCCGACTTGGATCGGGCTGGGGCATTTTACGAAAATGTTTTCCACAACGGCTTTTTGGACGGCGTTTAAGAACACCCTGGAATTGAGCATTGTCCGGCTGCTGATTACCACGTTTGCATCGGTGGTCGTGTCGGTATTCCTGAACGAAATGGGGAATCTATTGGCTAAGAAGACATTGCAGACGGTGATTTACCTGCCCCACTTTATGTCATGGGCGGTAGTGGCTTCCATTTTCAGCCTGCTGCTGTCCCCGTCCAGTACGGGTATGATTAACGGCTGGCTGAGGGATTTGGGTTATATTGCGCAGGACCAGTCGGGAATTTATTTCCTGGCGGATTCCAAGTGGTGGCGGCCGATTTTCTATACCATTAATATATGGAAGGAGACCGGCTGGGGAACCATCATCTTCCTGGCAACGCTTTCCGGCATCAATCCCGAATTGTACGAGGCGGCGGATATCGACGGTGCCACGAGGATGCAGAAAATCCGGTTTGTTACGTTTCCGGCGCTGAGCAATACGATTATTACGGTGTTAATCCTGAATTTGGCGAAAGTAATGAATATGTTTGAGCCGGTTTTTGTCCTATACAACAATGCCGTGTACGATGTATCCGATGTTATTTCCACATATGTGTACCGGCAGACCTTTGCCATCGCTCTGCCGAATTACGGTTATTCCACGGCGGTGGGGCTGTTCCGTTCTTTGGTCGGCGGCGTTTTGGTCCTGGTATGTAACTGGGCAAGCAAGAAGACCCGCGGCCGGGGCATTGTATAGGAGGGATTGGGATGAAGCCGAGAAAAAAGATTCGGACATTTGATGTCGTCAATTATATTGTATTTATTTTTGTTGGATTAATCGTTTTAGTCCCGATATGGAAGGTGTTTGTGGATTCCATTAACGCGGTAGGCGTATACCAGTTCCAGCTTTGGCCGAATAAATTTACGCTGGACGGTTACCGGACCATTTTAAATACGGCACTGCTGTACCAGCCTTTTGTCAATTCCGTGATAACGACAATATTCGGTACGCTGCTGGGTTTGGTGCTTTCCACGCTTTCCGGTTATGTGCTGGCGCAGGAGACGATGCCGGGGCGCAATATCTTCGCTTTCATGCTGCTGTTTACGATGATTTTCTCAGGCGGCATGATACCGGAATATCTGGTGATGAAGAAGCTGCATTTAGTAAATAACATGTGGATTTTGGTTTTTCGTCACGGTGTGAATGTATATAACTTCGTATTGATGAAGAATTTCTTTGAGGGTATTCCGGGGAGCCTTTATGAAGCGGCCAAGATTGACGGGTGTTCGCCCATGGGAATCTTCTTTAAGATTGTGCTTCCTTTGTCCAAGGCGGCGCTGGCTTCCATCGGTTTAATGTTTGCAGTGACGGTATGGAACGATTATTCCACGGTGAAGATTTATATCGCGGATCCCCATCAGGTGAATTTCCAGTATAAGCTGCGGAACATGATTATGGACGGCGATACGCCCCTTACGAGTTACAGCGTATCACAGACGACGCTGTTTAATGCGGGCATCATGGCAGCCATCATTCCTTTTATGGCGTTGTACCCGTTTTTGCAGAAGTATTTCGTAACGGGCGTGAATGTGGGAGCGGTAAAAGAATAAAGAACAGTTAAAGATGAAAGATAATAAAAGAACCCGAAATTCCCGCCTAATGGCGGGGATTGGGGGGATGTGCGGGACGTTGGCGGATGGATTTTTCCTGATGCATTGTCTAAAGCCCTAATGGGGGACCGGTTTAGACCGCCGGTTTTGTCCACGGCGCTTATGTTGCTGTCATAAGCGCTGCCGCGTATCCATGCTGCTGTACATGGTGCGCGGGGGATGCCCCGAACAAAATAGATAGACTTCCTTATACGGTCAGGAAAGGTTTATCCCGGTTGCGCACATACCCCCAATCCCCGCCATTCGGCGGGATTGGTTATATTTATATACTGAAATCGAATTTCCGTCCGTATTCCGGTTCGTTTCCGGTTTTGACGGAATCCCAGTCGATTTCTTTCATTTTCTTCACAAGTTCTTTTATGCTGTCCGCATAAACGGTGGCATGTTTGGTATCTTCCGCTTTTTTGGCATCCGCTTTTTTCTGCTCCCGTTTTTCTTCGCGGGATTTCTCGATGGATTCCCGTTGCTTTGCGCTGGACTTTTCCAGTTCCGCAAAGAAAGAGGTAGTGCCGTCGTCGTTGAAGGAAATGCCGATTTTCGTGATGTCGCCGTTTGCGCCTGCCTTGGTGAAACCGTATTCTTTGTTAATTTGGTCAGACATGCGCAGGGCGCCCTGGATACGGTTTAAATATTCCTTTTCGTATTTTTCGCTGGAAGCCATTTTTTCCAGTTCCTTGCTGGAGAAAAGGACGGAAACTTCTTTCGTGCCGCGGGAAAGGATTTCCTTCGCTTCTTCGCCGCTGCTGAAGTCGGCTACCATGAAATCCATATCGCCGTATGTTTTCCGCAGTTTCTCCAAAAGCGCCTGCGCCTTTTTGGAAAGTTTTGCCTGTCCGGTTTTGTCCGCCGCAGCGGCATCCGTCTTTTTACTGCCGGTGTTTCCGGCATTTTTTGCCTGTGTTTGGTTGTAGTAATCCGTGGCTGCATAATAATTTTCCGTGTTAATCATGGTGGAATCCTCCTATGGTGATAGATGTGGTATTATATTTCCGTTTTAACCGTTTCCTTTAAGTATGATATCGTCATTTCCGAAGGAAAAATTTAGGTTGTGGGTGAATGAAAAAGCGGATATAATGAATTTAACAAATTTAATATATTTATCAAAAAGATACGGAAAATTCCCATGGATATTTCCTGTGCCATGGGCAGCAAATCCTTACGGGAAAGACGGGGAAACGGAATGATGATGCATATTTTGGTTCATGCCATGCAGTTGATTGGGATACTGGTTCCCCTGGCGGGGTGTGTGGCGCTTGTACGGAGGGCGCAGAGCCGGACGCCCATGTATCTGCTGTTGGCAAATTTAGGATGCCTGATCATGAACGGCAGTTATGTACTGCTGCTCCAAACCACGACCCATGAGGGAGCGTTGATTGCGCTGAAGATGGAATATTTCGGGAATGTGGTTTTTTACCTGATGTTCGGCCTGTTCCTGTGGTCCTATCTGAAATTAAAGCGGCATAAATGGACGAAGGCGCTGCTTGTGTTTTGGTGCATCATGGATGTGGCGTTTTTGGCATGTATTTGGGTGGCGGACGGGTATCCCTTTGTGTTTGAATCGCTGCGGTTTGTATGGAACGGGGAACTTGGACTGGTGTTTGCCCGGACGGTTCCGGGGATTTTGTATGTGGTGCGTTACGGTACCATGTGTGTGATTCTTCTCTGCGGGATGGCGTATACCACGGCACGTATCTTTTTTGTACAGATTGCATCGGAGCGCGGCAGCCTGGCGCGGCTGGCGGCGGCACAGTTGGTAATTTGGGTATCACTGATCCTGATGCTGGTTTACGGTTTTTCTTTTGATGCGGTGCCGGTTTGTGCGTCCTTGTCCATTTTAGTCATTATTGCCAGTATTTTCCGCGATGAGTTTTTCGGGATTACGGAGCTTGGGCAGCAATGGGTGCTCGAACAGATGGAAGACGCTTTCGTGGTGGTGGACGAAATGTACGGCTATTTGGATTCCAATTCCTATGCCAGGAAGGTTTTCACGGAACTGGATTATAAAAGGAAAAACGAAACCGTGTCGGGGGATATGTACCGGCTTTTCACGGGGGAAGAAAAAGTCTGCCAGGTGTACGGGAAATATTATAATAAGAAGATTACGGAGATAAAGGAAAAGGGGGAAACCGCCGGTTACAGTATGCTTCTTGTGGACGTGACGGAACAGCATGAATTAATGGAGCGGGTCAGGGAGGAAAAGGAGCGGGCGGATGCGGCGAATCAGGCGAAATCGGCGTTTGTGTCCAATGTGTCCCATGAAATCCGCACACCGATGAATGCCATTGTGGGCATGACACAGATTATGCTGCGGAAAGACGATTTGCCAAAACAGGACAGGGAGTACCTGATGAACATTAAAAATTCCGGGGATGCGCTGCTTGCCATGATTAATGACTTGTTGGATTTGTCAAAAATGGAATCGGGCAAAATGGAACTGGTGGAGGAAGAATATGATTTCATGTCCATGTTAAGCGACCTTGGCATGATTCTGTTAAACCGGATAGGGAACAAACCCGTGGAGCTGCTTTTTGACATCGATCCGGGTATTCCGGCGAAGTTGTACGGGGATGCGCTGCGGATTAGGCAGGTAATCATTAACCTGATGAACAATGCCACGAAATTTACGGAAAGCGGATATGTCTGTCTGACGGTGAAAGTAAACCGGATGCGGCAAAAGGATATCGAGCTGTTTGTTTCGGTAAAGGATACCGGACAGGGAATCCGTGAGGAAGACATCGGGAAACTGTTCGGCTCCTTCCAGCAGGTGGACGCAAAGAAGAACCACCACAAGGAGGGAACGGGGCTTGGGCTTTCGATTTCCAAACAGTTGGTGGAACTGATGCAGGGAAGCATCGGCGTGACCAGCGAGTACGGGAAGGGAAGCGAATTTTACTTTACCATCCGCCAGCAGGTGGCGGACGGGCGCAAGGCGGCGCGGCTTGCGGACGGCAGGCAGGCGGCGGTCATGGGAAACATGGAAAGCGCGGCGGCAAACGGGATGCTGGAAAAACTGGCGCGGGATTACCGTTTGGTTTATGCGGCGGATATCCGGGATGCAAAAAAGAGCGGACTTCCGGTGTATTATTTTACCGACCGTCAGTTAAGCGGGGAGGAGCGGCAGGAGCTTACGGCGTTGGGGGCCGTGGTCTGCGGGATGTGCAATCCGATGGCGGAGGATGTTTTCCCGGAGGATATGCCGACGTTAAACAAGCCGTTGTATAGTTACAATTTCTGTCATTTCATGGAAGAAGGACGAAACGGCAAAGGAGCCGGTCCGGAAACCGGAGGGGAAGGAAATGCGGATAAAGAAGGGAATCCGCCGGGGAGGAAGATGCCGGGGGCAAAGAAGGGTATTACGGAATTTACGGCGCCGGAAGCGAGGGTGCTTGTGGTGGATGACAATGAAATTAACTGCATGGTCGCAGAGGAATTGCTAAGACCCCTGCAGATGCAGGTGGATATCGCTTCGGACGGCAGGCAGGCGTTGGAACGGATTCGGAAGGAAACGTATGACCTGGTATTCATGGATCATTTGATGCCCGTTATGGACGGGATAGAGGCGGTAAAAGAGCTGCGTAAAATGGAAGGGGAATATTACCAATCGCTTCCTGTCATTGCCCTGACGGGAAATACCGCGAAGGAACAGCGGGAGGAATATTTACAGGCAGGCATGAACGATTACCTGTCCAAGCCCATCGATATGGAGGATATCTGCAGGAAAATCAGGAAATGGGCGCCGGATAAGGTTTGGGAAGACGGGTGATGGCATATTGACAAAATACTATCATCAGTTTATAATAATGATAGGAAAAAGTGAAAAAGCAATCATGGAATTTGGAGGGATGAAGCAGACGGGGGAAGTATAAAAAGAATGGATGAAATGGAAAAAAAGAAAATAGAACGGAAGGATATTGAACATTATCTTTCGGAAATAAAAAGTGCCGTTGAAAGAAACCGGTACCGAATTGACAGAAATCCAAAGCGGCAGGATAATATCAATTTGTTTTGGGATTATGTAATGAATGAGGCAAAAGCGAAAGACATTATTTTAAGCCTTACCTCAACGGATTTCTCAGAGATTCGGCAAAACAAACACAAAGGGTATGAACGGGAACAGCTCTATATTTTTGGTAAGGATGTAATCCTTTTGGAGAGAAACGGCACGGAGGAAAAAAAGGTTTCCCTGTATATCAAGTTGAACAAGCTGGAAAACTGTTTTGTCATAGTTGTTTCCTTCCATGAACAGAAGTATCCGCTTACCTATTATTTTAAATAACCGAAAAGAAAACGGGGGGTGTCCATGATGACAGAAAATAGAAGAAAAGATTTCTGTATGGAATGCAGGAAAGAAACGGAATATTTTTTGAAAAAAAAGGATATCAGGAGATGCATACGCGGTGAGGAGTATACGTTTGGGATTACGGTTGCCATATGTGCGGAATGTGGAGGGGAAATGAGCCTGCATGGATTGATGGATAAAAACGTACAGGAAATGGATGAACAGTACAGGACTGTGGAAGGGCTTGTTTCTGTGGATGATATTGAAAAGCTGATGAAGATTTATAAAATTGGTAAAGCACCTTTGTCCCTTGCACTTGGTTTCGGGGAGGTAACAATATCCAGGTATTTGGAAGGGCAGGTGCCATCAAAGGAATATTCGGATATTATGAAAGCTGCGCTGGCTTCTCCGTCCTACATGAAAAAGAAGCTAGCGGAAAACCATGAAAGAATAACTGATACTGCATATAAAAAGGCGATGGAGGCCGCTGATAGTCTTGAGGGTCTTTTTTCCGTATCAGGGAAAATGCTCAGCGCAATTGCGTACGTATTTCAAAAACTGGAGGAAGTGACACCGTTAATGCTGCAGAAATTGCTTTACTTTATACAGGGAGTTTATTCGGCATTATATGAGAAAGCGGTTTTTACGGAGGACTGCCGGGCATGGATCCATGGACCGGTATATCCGGAGGTTTATGATCTTTTCCGGGATTTTAAGTATAATCCCATTGATGATGCGAGGTTTGCCCTTTTGGATGGTATGGCAGATGCATTGGCGGACGATGAAAGGAAAGTCATTGATTTAGTAGTGAATACTTTCGGAATGTATGGCGGAAAGACCTTGGAGAAAATTACGCATAAGGAAGCGCCATGGAAGAATGCACGG
>CANTGP010000102.1 GCA_947653315.1 uncultured Lachnospiraceae bacterium | reverse complement strand
TCCCGCTATGATTCGTTTTGTTCTGATTTTTATCTTCATTTTTTTCCTCTCCTGTTTTCACATCGATATACCGGACAAACAGGGAAACCTTATTCTCCTCATCCAAGCTGTTCCATACCATAGCGGTAAACGCATCGATCGTTCCTTCCAATCCTACGGGTTTCGGCTCCCCTTCAAAGCTGGGCAGCGGATTGCCGTCATGCATGTAAGTATGGATAAAATGCCCTTCCCCTGCCACCGGCTCCTTATAGGCAAAATGAAAACGGTTGCATGCCGCAGGATTACCGTTATTGCTCTTTAAGATGGACATGGCATAACTGAAACTGCCTTCCGACACCCGCAGGATTCCGGAAATGCGGGGGGTATAGTTAGGTGCATCCGGTTCAAACTCCCGGCTCCTTAACGACTGCTCAAAGGTCTGTCCTGCCCCCATCCCTTCATAAATGGTATCTGTCTGATCTCCGTTGGTCACAATCGTCTTATCCCCCAATACCCTGACCGGCGCATAAATAATCAGGCTTGGATCCTCCAGTTTGGAAGGGTCAAATGCCTGCGTGCGGATACCTTTGCCGTCCTCCACAAAAATGCGGTTACGGCTGTTTACGCTTCTTCCCATAATAAAATACGCCGTAACTGCTTTGGTCCCATCCCCGGACATACCAATCACAATGCCCCTTCCCGGATAAGCGTTTTCCTTAAGTTCCCGTTCCAATGATAATTGCTCCATCTTTTCCTCCATTTCCGCACGTACCTGTGCTATTGAGCGTGGAAAAGCATTTCCCCTGCTCCACGCTCCCCATGCCCCGCTTTAACGGCATCTTCCCTACTCACCGCGCGCCCCGTGCGCCGCTTCAGCGGCATCTTCCTCTGCACGGGGCTGTGCATAAAAACCGCCTGGGCGCACTGCTTCCATGCTGCCCAGACGGTCGGCCTTTCCATTCCAATTCCTTCCGTACACTCCCTGTAGGTATTCTCCTACACAGGCAACCCTGCTTCCGTCAGTCGTGTACTTTTCCTTATCTTATCAAAAACACGGCGACAGTGCAAGTAGTTTGTGCGGGAAATTCATGCGCCGGTAACAATTCAGCCTGAATGTTATGTTGGGGTGCGGACGCACGGGAGGGATTTTTTTGCGGGGCGGCCAATCATTCAGTTACTTTCCACACCCAAACCTTCCACATACCCTACGCAGGGCGCCCGCATCCCTTGATATTCCGGTAACGGTACACGCTCAATACCACACCCGCCAAAAGATATGCCACAAGAATTCCTTCCCCTTCCGGTGAGAAAAAAGGCAAAAACAGCCGCATGGATGGTATCCGACCGAAAAAATGCAGGATATCAACCGCCGTTACCATTTCAAAAAACAATCCGCAGCCGCAGCCAATCATCATCCCCAACGGATTTCCCTGTCCGCACGACACATGGATAATCCTCGCCGCAACCGCAAATAACAGAATCCCGATTAAGAGCAGCACCGCCATGCCATAATCATTTGCCACAAAATTCAACAGGTGGTCGTTATTGATGCCGGACAAGTCCGTAAATTCCCTCCCGCTGCTCCCGATAAACCGGATGCTTTTGGCATATTCCATAATCATTTGCCTTTGGTAATCCAAATAGGAACTTTCCTTCCCCAAAAATGCCCTGAGCCGCTCCGTTTGATAAAGCGCCAGATAATTCCCCCTCACTGCAAGCGCCACTGCCAGCATGGGCAGCAGTCCGAATGCCGTCCAAAACGCTGCCAGCGTCTTCCTTTTGGGAACCGCAAACCATCCTTTCCCTACCGCCACGGAAAACATGGCCATCAGAACAAGAGACAGCAGCACGGCTGCACTCAGGCAGTTTGCCCGCAGTGTCAGCACCGGAAAAGACATCCAAAGAATGCATTTTCCAACCCCCCGATATCCTTCCCCCTTATACCGGTACAACAATGCGCCATAAACGGGAATATACAGGTAGAACAAATCAGAAAAGGATATCTTCCCAAGGATTCCAAACGAAACCCACCGTTCGGCTCCGTTTAATCCGTTTCCCATAACGGAAACCGCCAACGCCGCAAAAAAACAGCCTGCCGCTATTCTTTTCGCGTATTTTCCGAGCCGTCCGTAATCCAAACGGTATACGGCCAACATGATTCCATAGCCCATAAGAACCCTTACGCCATGCTTCCATCCGTATCCACCGTCCGGCATTTCCTGCCTGCTTCCAACGCCGATATGCACCAAAATGCTGCAAAGACTAAGCAGCCCGACCAACACCAGCAGCCGCCAGTCCGTACTTGGACGGTGTATCCGGTCCAATGCGGCTCCTGTCTCCACGGGATCCCCCATATCCCTGACCGCATCCGCAAGCGCCTGTTCCCGGTCCATCCCTGCCCGCTCATTGGCCTGCGCCTGATCCATAATATGATTCCTGATTTCCTCCCCTACCAACTCCCTTGCCTGCACGCAATGAATCTGTTCCAAAAGTATCCTCATATATTCTTCCATGGCGTATCCTCTCCCTTCCGTTTTCAGACATACTCCAGCACACGGCAAACCGCACGGGAATATTCCTTCCATTCTTCCTCCTTCGCTTTCAGTGCCTTCCTGCCCTCTTTCGTAATCCTGTAATACTTCCGAACCTTCCCCTGTACCTCTTTTTCATAAGAAGCCAGCATTTTTTTCTCCTCCAAACCATGCAGCAGCGGATATAAAGTTCCCGCCTTCAATTCAAATACATTTTGCGAACGCTGCCGCAGCGCCTCAATCATTTCGTAACCATACTGATCTTTTTCCGACAAAAGTTTCAACAACAGCATCGCCATGCTTCCCGATACCAGCGTTTTATCCATATATGCTCCTCCTTTTTCCGCTACCGGAATATCCGTTCCGTCACATTATCCCGTTTTTTATATAGACCATCTATATATAGATTGTCTATATAATATCCCATACAACTATTTTTGTCAAGAACTGTCCGGTTCATTTTCCGGCACGGGGCTGTGCATAAAAAATTAACACCTGAAAGCACGGAATGTCTTTCAGGTGTTCAATCCTTAAGTGTTTTACTGTCGGTTTTCGCAAGCGCCTGCGGACTGTCACCTGGCCGGGGATTCCGCCCTGTCCATCGCCGTCCTGAAATCCTTTTGGTCGGTGAAAATCTCATGGGTATAAGGATTCTTTTTCTGTGCTTTCGCCCGCCGCAGAATCACCGCAAAGATCACCACGTTCACTGCGATGGAAATTACGGAAATAATGCCCTGCGCCGTAGGATTCGCCGTTGCCGGCATCGCATCCCCCAACGCCGCGGCTGCGCCGCCTGCCCCGTATACCGAGGATACGGTGGTGAACCTGCTGCCATCCTGGAACAGCGGGAATACCTGCGCAAACATGCACCAAAGCGCCAGCGTATTGGCACGGTTTTGAATCCACCCGCCTTTATTCCAAAGCGCATTGGCAACCGTAGGAGCCAGCAGCAGCGCAAAACCGCAATACCAGGAATGGGTGGGCAGGTTCAGGTAAGTATACTGGAAGTTCCAAATATCATAAGCAAGGATATAGCACCATGTCATATCCGGCCATAGCATGTCTTTCTTATCCTTGGAAGAATAAATGCCCCACCATCCGGTCATGCACAAAATATTCACGAGTCCGGCGACACCGTTTAAAATGTTCCACCATCCGCCGTAAAGCCATACGCCCTCGGAAGATTTCCACCATCCGCCCATGATGTTTCCGGCTTTGATGACAGATTCAAAATCGGAAGCTACGGCTATCAGGATATTAATGGCAACAATGACAAAAGGGAATACTTTAAAAGCATGGGATTTCCCCAGTTTTCCCCATTTGTACTTAAGCACCATAAAACCGATGCAGCCTGCCAGCGCCGCATACAGCTTTGCATAATGGAACCAACTGTTCATATGTACATACGTCTGGTTGGTCAGCGCCCACTCCGCACCCTTTGCCGCTCCCACATAAATGGAAATAAAATAAACGGTCAGTCCGGCGGGAATCACAAAGAAGCAAATGCTTCCCCCTGCTTTGGAACGGCGGGCAATTTCATTCATCACGACCAATCCCGCAAACACCATCACCCAGCCCAAAATATGCCATACCATCATTCCGTCATAAATTTGAAACATCATTATTCTCTCCCTCTCTTTCCCCAAAGCGTGTTACACGCTCTAATACACTTCCATTTCCTTAATGTTAAATTCATTCCCCTGCAAAAGCCAGGTATCCGGACTTTTGCAGTAAGGGCAGATTTTCCCGTGTTCCACCGTGGGATAGGTCTGCCCGCATCCTTCGCAGTAAGTGACGGCGGGAAGAACTTCCACCACCAAACTGGCATCCGCAAACAGCTCCCGCTTCTTCGCCGCCCATTTCCAGCAGTTTAGCAAATAAGACTCAATGACCGTGGATACCTCCCCAAGTTCCAAAACCACTTTGGAAACGCCCTCTGCCTTATTTTCCTCCGCCACCTTTTCCAAAGTATCCATAATGTGGAATACGACTCCTAATTCGTGCATGGCTCAATCCTTCTTCCGGGCAAACGTTACTTTTAACGACTGCTTCACCATATTGGGAAGCACATATTTCAGTTTATCTTCCGACTTCACCATCTGCGAGCACCCCGGATGCTCCCTGTGCAGGGTAATGGCATCAAAGACGCATTTCGTCGTACAGATTCCGCAGCCAATGCATTTATTCGGATCCACCACCGACGCGCCGCAGCCAAGACAGCGGGACGCCTCCGCTTTCACCTGCTCCTCCGTCAACGTATGGGACAAATCGCGGAAGGACTGCTTCTGCGCCTCCTCCGCCCGTTCCGGTCTCTGCCTGTCCGTATTGTCATAACCCGCAAGAAAGATATCTTTCTTATCCAGCTCTATGAAATCCCTCCGGTTCCTTCCGATGGTCAGCGTACAATGTTCCTGTACATACCGGTGCAGGGACACCGCGCCTTCCCGCCCTGCCGCAATGGCATCGATGGCAAATTTCGGTCCGGTATAAACATCGCCGCCCACAAAGATATCCGGTTCTGCCGTCTGGTAAGTCAGCCTATCGGCAACGGCTCCGCCGTTGGGGCGAAGTTCCACCTTCGTTCCTTCCAAAAGCCCTCCCCACGCAATCCCCTGACCCACACTGAAAATAACCGTGGAACAGGATACGGTCATCGTATCGTTATCATCGTAAAGCGGGGCAAATCTATGGTTTTCGTCATAGACGCGGGTACACTTTTTAAAGACCACCCCTGTTGCTTTTCCGTTCTCCGTCAGAATTTCTTTCGGTCCCCACCCGTTGTTTATGGCAACCCTTTCTTCGGATGCCTCCAAAATTTCTTCACGGCTTGCAGGCATTTCGTCCCGGCTTTCCAAACAAAACATGGAAACCGTCACTTCCCCATGCCCGCAGCGGGCGGCAGTCCTCGCCGCATCGATGGCGACATTGCCGCCGCCGATTACCACCACATCCCCGCCAAGCAAAAAGGCTTCCTTCGCGCCCGCCTCCCGGAGGAATTCCACCGCCGTATGGACACCCTGTGCATCCTCGCCGGAAATACCCGGTTTCCTGCCTTCCTGGCACCCAATCGCTATGTAAAAACCTTTGTAACCCTGCTCCCGCAATTGTGCGACGGAAATATCTTTCCCGGCTTCGATGCCGTATTTTATTTCCACGCCCATGGCTGTAATCACATCCACTTCCGCCTGAATCAAGTCTTTTTCCAGCTTATAAGACGGAACGCCATAGGTCAGCATACCGCCCGCTTTTTCCCTTTTCTCAAAAATGACGGGACGGTATCCCATGCCTGCCAAAAAGTACGCACAGGACAGCCCTGCCGGTCCGGCGCCGATAATGGCAATCTTTTCCTCAAAATGCCCTTTCAGGGAAGGTACGGTAGGCTTCGGGATATAACGTGTCTCCTGCTTTAAATCCAGCTCCGCGATAAAACGCTTCACCGCGTCAATCGCAACCGCTTCATCCAGCGTGGCACGGGTACAGGCATCTTCACAGCGACGGTTGCAGATACGCCCGCAAACCGCCGGCAGCGGGTTATCCTTCTTAATCAGCGCCAGCGCTTCCCCGTAACGGCCTTCCCTGGCAAGCTGCAGATACCCTTGGACGGCAATGTGGGCAGGGCAGGCTGTTTTACAGGGAGAGGTACCGGTATCGTAACAGTTAATCCGGTTTACATCCCGGTAGTTGTGCGTCCACATATGCTCGCCCCACTTCTGTTCCTGCGGAAGCGGCATCTTCGGATAAGCCACTTCACTGCCGTCTTTTCTGCACAACTTCTGTCCCAGTTTCACCGCCCCGGCCGGGCAGGCTTCCACACACTTGCCGCAGGCTACGCACTTTTCTTTCGCCACCTTCGCCACATAAGCGGAACGGGACATGTTCGGCGTATTAAAAAGCTGGGAGGTCCGCAGGGCATAACATACGTTCACATTACAGTTGCAGATGGCAAAAATCTTGTTGGCTCCGTCGATATTGGTAATCTGGTGGACAAATCCGTTATCCTCCGCCTGTTTAAAAATCTCCAGCGCTTCTTCCCTTGTGATATAGCGCCCGTCTTTCTGGGTTTCCACCACATAATCCGCCATATCCCCCACCGCAATGCACCAGCCTTCCGGATCATCCCCGCAGCCCTCGTCGTACACAAGGCGGGAACGGCGGCAGGAACAGGGACTCGCCGCATATTTTCCCTCGTATTTCGTCAGCCAGTAGGAAATATGCTCCAAATCAACGGACTCGCTTTCCATCTCTATGGCTTTCTCCACCGGAATCACATGCATCCCGATTCCGTTTCCCCCTTCCCCCACGAACGGGGTCACATGCTCTAACGGCAGCCTGGACATATGCTCAAAGAACAGGCTGACCTCCGGGTTTTGTTCCAGGACCTTGCTGTTCATATTGAAAAATTCCCCCGCTCCCGGCACAAACATGGGAAGCACATACTGCTTTTCCCGCGCGGGATTCTCCCAATTGTATTCCAAAATCCCTTTGACGGACATCACCCGGAGTTTTTCTTCCAGTTCTTTTTCGGCAATCCCCGTCAGTTTCACCAATTCCGGCAGGGTCTTCGGTTTGCGCACGCCCATCTTCAGCGCGATTTCCGCTTCCTCGTCCGTCAGCACACCCGCAAGCCCCCAATACTCCGGGTCGTCCTGTGTGATTTTCTTTATCCCCAACTTCTGCGGAATCCGGTCGGTCATCATCTTCCCCAATTTGACGATACTCTCCCTTACGGGTTCCCCCCTGTCTGTCCGGTGTTCCGGATAAACATAATCCGGATATAATTCTTTGTCCAATGTTTTCTTCATACCTTCCTCCCTTGTAAATGTCAGATGATCTGCTACCGTTTCCGCCAGTCCGCCGTTTCCTTTGCCAGCCAGTCCGCCCATTCTTCCATTCCCTCCCCGGTTTTGGCACAAATGGGAATTACTTTTGCTTTTGGGTTGCGCATACGGATATACTCCCTGCACAAATCCATGTCAAAATCAAAATAAAGCAGCACATCGGTTTTGTTTATCAGCACCACATCACAGACGGAAAACATCAACGGATATTTTAACGGTTTATCATGACCCTCCGGCACGGATAGGATCATGGCATTTTTGGATGCGCCGGTATCAAATTCCGCAGGACAGACCAAATTTCCCACATTTTCCAAAACCGCCAACTCCACGTCACCGGTTTCCAGCCCCTCCAATCCCTGTCTCGTCATCCCTGCATCCAAGTGGCACATCCCCCCCGTATGGAGCTGGATCACCTTCACCCCCGATTCCGAAACGGCACGGGCATCCACGTCCGAATCAATGTCCGCCTCCATCACCCCGATCCGGAACCGGTCTTTCAGCATTTCAATGGTCCGAAGCAGTGTGGTGGTCTTGCCGGCCCCAGGGGAAGACATGAGATTCAGCAGGAAAATCCCCTTTTCCTTTAACTCCTGCCTCAGAAGTAACGCCTGCCTGTCATTGTCCGCAAAGACACTCTGCCTGATCTCCAAAACCTTTACCTCTTTCATGTCCGTCCTCATTTCCCCGTAAACCAGTCCAAAATGATATCCCGGAACAATGCTTTACTGTTTTACGGTTATTATAGTGTGTTAATATGTTTTTCTTTGTGTCCAAAACCATACGGTATTTTAGTAATTCCATTATATTGGTTTCCCGGTCCCGCGTCAACCGGTTTTGCGTTTTCGCTGATTAAATGGTAACAGTCCGCCCCCCAACACAACATTCAGGCCGAACTGATACATTGAATTTCCACGGCACGGATGATATAATCGTAAGAGCATAAAACCATTCGAAAACAAAAGAAAATACAGGAACAGGAAACGGTGTGTTCCTTTCAGAAGCAGGAAACAAAAAACAAGAATCGGAAACAGGAAAGCGCATCACATGCAGAAACGGAGACCTATCATGAATCAGGAATGGACTAGGGAAATAAAGGAAAACACGGTATTCCGGATATCCGGGAAAACACCGGTCACATACAGCTTCCGGGAACCGGAATATAAGATATTGGAAGCCCAATACCATCTTACGGAAATTGCAGGTACCGGGGATTTGGAAAAAAACCTGCATATGCTTTCGTGGGTAAACAGCCATATCCGCCACAAAGGGAATTATGATAATTCGGACACCCAGGATGCCCTGACTTTATTGGGGGCTGCATTTGACAAAGATTACGGAATCAATTGTCTCGCAATGTCCATTGTTTTATGCGAATGCCTGCTGGCACTCCATGTCCGGGCAAGGGTAATGTACATGATGCCAAAAAACGCGGAAGACGGGGATAACCATGTGGTGGCCGAAGCATATATCCCGGAAAGGAATAAATGGATTATGCTGGAGCTGTAAACCGGAAGAAAGGCGTGGGCCATATGGCATTTGAAAGTCTGACCG